>NZ_CDWRCK010000003.1:4878-7572 GCF_977927595.1 Frankia sp. CcWB3 | reverse complement strand
CCGGCCGGGTGACCACCCCCGGAGGAATCCGGCGGTGTATCTGTCGGTCGTAGCCGTAAAGCGGTAAAGCGGTAAAGCCGTAAAGAGGTCGGTGTTATCTCTGGATGATGATGTTGATGCTCGGTACCAGTGTGATGAGAATGGGCAGGAATCCACCGGCGACCTGCGGCTCCGCATGAGCGTCGATCTGTGCCATTTTCGACCAGGGGGAGCCGACCGGGAAGAAGGTTGGGTCAAACTCCTTCCGACCGACCTCGACCGCGGCGAGAGTCGTTCGCTCGGGCAGTAGTTCCGCCCATTCCAAGAACAGTTCTCCATTCAGCTCGTCGGCGCAGTTGCCCGTGATATCGTTCATCCTTGTTTCCCACCGATCTGAGTTGCCTCGGATATTCAGGCGGTGGGAACGCTAGCCACCGCTCAATCTGGTGGCCAGCACCTGCACAGGGTGTGTCACGGTGCGGTCGTGCCCAGCGTCAGTCGAAACTTCGGCTGGCTTTCTCGGATCGATCTGACTGAGGTGAGGGCATGCTTTCCGGCCGACCGAAGGATATTCGGTCGGCCGGTGGTCGCGGATTCACGGTGCCCTTGGCAACCCCGGGGGAACGTGGTCGGTTACCCGGCCAGGGAGACCGGCGCGAGGAGCAGAATCGGCCCGGAGCTCACCACTGCTCGATGCGGTTACAGCTGTTGGCGATGGTCTTGATGAACGCTCCGTCGCTGTAGGCAGTCTGTGGCTCCGGATGATTATCGATCTGGGCGTTGTTGCTGCCCGGCGAGCCGACCGGGTAGAAGGTGGGGTCGAACTCGGTGCGGTTTATCTCGACCGCCGCCAGGGTCATGCGCTCGGGCAGCAGCTCCGCGTGTTCTTGTGCCAGCTCGACGACGTCTGTCTCCCTGCGGTCCCTCATCTTCTGGCTCCCATGTGTGTCGCTCGGTACCCGTCATGACGCATGCTGAGGGGCACCGGCCGGTGGCGAGGAATCGGCCGGCGCGGGGCGGGGTCGGAACTCACCGGAGGGCGCGGTATCCGCGGCATCCGCAGCATCCGGTGGTACAACCGAACTGTAGGAGTCTCGGTTACCCTCCGCAACACGGATCTTGCCTCGGTCGATCTGACCGGCCCAGGCCCGCTCGGCGGGTAGTCGGACCATCATCCGCGCTCGGGCGTGAGCCTGGCGTGGGGAAGGCCGACTCTCTGCGGATGATTTACCGTGGCATTCTTCTCGATGGTGATGAATGGGTAGCTGAAGGCAGCGGATAATATTGAACTATGATGAATTTTGTCAAACAACACCAAACAATGCCGACTAGCGTCGAATAACGTCGGTCCACTCGTTGATGGATTTTTTCTTCCTCGGGATTATCTCTGGCGGTGGATATCCGGATGCGGCCCGTTCGAGCGACAGTTATTTTTCGCGTGGATGGTAGCGTCGTCGGTGTCCGAGGTCCCGCGTGAACGGCGAAGGGTGGACAGGCGATGGCCGCGGCACCGATAGTTCCGTTGCATATACGGCGAGCGCAGTTCGATCCGGTCGAGGAACTCGTCCGGACCCGGGACACCGACGGCGTCTGCCGCGTTGTCACCGTGTTCAGGGTACCCGCGTATCTGGTCAGCCGGTACGAGGACGTCCGTGAGATACTCGCGGATCCGGGCAGGTTCAGCAACGTCAATCAGTGGGTCGTAGGTCCTGGCGGTCCCGTCCTGAGTGATGAGGAAATCGCCGAACTGCGGGCGGGGCAGATGCTCGCGTTCGATCCGCCAGATCACACCCGGCTGCGCCGGATGCTCACCCCGGAGTTCACCGTGCGCCGGATGCGCAGGTTGGAACCGCGGATCCGGGACATCGTCGACGCGGCGCTCGACGAGCTGGAACGGGCCGGCCGACCGGCCGATCTGGTCGCGACCTTCGCGCTTCCGGTGCCGTCGCTGGTGATCTGCGAGCTGCTGGGGGTGCCGTATTCCGACCGCGCGGAGTTCCAGCACCGCACCCGCCGGCAGATCGACGCCTCGTTGCCGATCGAGCAGCGGCTGGCCCTGCAGCGTGAGGCCCGTGCGTACATGGCCGGGCTGGTCACGCGGGCGCAGGCGGCCCCGGGCGAGGACCTGCTGGGCAGGCTGGTGCGCGAGCACGGCGACGAGCTGAGCACCGCCGAGCTGGTTGGCATCGCCTCGCTGCTGCTGGCCGCCGGGCACGAGACGACGTCGAACATGCTTGCTCTCGGCACCCTGGCGCTGCTGCGCCATCCCGACCAGCTCGCCAGGGTCCGCGACGATCCGGCCCAGGTCGAGCCCGCCGTCGAGGAACTGCTGCGCTGGCTGTCCATCGTGCCCTCCGGCGTGCCCCGCACGACGACGACCGAGGTGGAGATCGCCGGTCACCGCATCCCGGCGGGCGAACAACTGCTCCTGGCGCTGCCTGCGGCCAACCGAGACCCGGCTCTCGTCGGGGATCCGGACCGGCTCGACATCACCCGTGGGGCTCCCGGCCACGTCGCTTTCGGCTACGGCGTGCACCACTGCCTGGGAGCGCCGCTGGCCCGGATGGAGATGCGCATCGCGTTCCCCGCGCTGCTGCGCCGCTTTCCCGATCTCGCGCTGGCCGTGCCCTACGAACAGGTAGCGTTCCGTGCCCATCACGCCGTACACGGGCTGCACGCGCTCCCGGTCACCTGGTGAGATTCGGTCACCTGGTG
>NZ_CDWRCK010000003.1:3959-4670 GCF_977927595.1 Frankia sp. CcWB3 | reverse complement strand
GGTCGCCGCCGGTCGGCTGGACGCCGTGCGCCGAGCGGTCGAGCTGTGTCCGTCGAAGGCGCTGCGCCTGCTGGACGGAGGAGCGTGTCTTGGTAACGGGCGTGTGACCGGATGATCATGAGTGGTGGGGTTGGTCGTGGTGGCCTGGTCTGCCGCGTCCCCACCCTGCCGGTCTCGCCCCGTCCCGCCGTAGCCGGTCAGTAGGTGTGCCAGTCGCGCCGGGTGGGTCCGGTGGACCCGGTGGCCACCGGCCCGACCCAGCGCAGGTTGGGGAGGTTGACGACGATCGCCTCCTGGGTGGTCCGGGCGATCACGACGACGGCCTCCTCGTCGGGATCGGGGTTCTCCTCGCGATGAGGCACCCACGGCGGCACGTAGATGTAGTCGCCGGGGCTGGTGTCGAGCCGGGTCTCCTCGCCGTCCTCGAGGAAAACGACGCTCGGATGGCCTCGCACCACATAGATGCCCGTCTCGGACCGGCCGTGGTGATGGTTCGCCGAGCTCGTCGCCGCGGCGACGTGGGTCTGGCCCATCCACAGGTCGACGGAGCCGACCGTGCTGCCGGACAGCGCCTCGACCCGGCGCATGCCGGCGGTCTGCGCGGTGTCGCGGGACAGCCCGGCGGGCGTCACGCGGTGCAGCCGCTGGTGGAAGCCATCCGTGGGCGGCATGGATCCCGGGGGCGTGGATCCCGGGGGTGTGGATCCCGGG
>NZ_CDWRCK010000003.1:0-3602 GCF_977927595.1 Frankia sp. CcWB3 | reverse complement strand
ATCCCGGGGGTGTGGAGCCTGGGGGAGTGGACATGGCACCTCCGATGCGTCGCAACCGGGGTCATCGGGCTCACGTCCGGATGGCGGGCGAGATCCGGTCTCCGCCGATCATAATAGGTTGATGGGCTGACGGATCGCGGTGCCTCAAGACCCTGGTGCGTGGTTCCGTGCCGCTCCGGGGTGCCGTGTTCCGGACCGCCGTGTTCCAGGGGTGCCGCGTTCGAATGTTCCAGGGGTACCGTGTTTCCGGTTTTGGGGCTTTCTTGACCGAGAATTTCCGTAGGCCCGCTCGGCCGAAGATGATCCCTGAGCCAGCGGGCGCGTCCGCACGTCCACCGAGACGGCGGCGTATATCTTGGGGTCGCGTCATATCAGTCCCGCGTCCGGAGCAACGTCTCCTTCGCGGTGCCACGCTGATATGCCGGCTGAACCCGACAGAACCCTCGGAGGAGACAGACTGTGTCGGATTCGCAAGGTCTTGTGTTCGCGTCAGCGGAGTGGCTTCCCAACGGAACCGAACATTGGGCTAACTTCAAGGTGACCATCTCCAACTACTCCGCCGAGGGCGTGGTGGATCCGGAGATATCCTGTACGTTCGCCGCGCCCCGGCTCATCCGGAATGTTTACGGACTGGTGTTCAACCCGGTTGATCGGCCGACTGACGTCGTCACCGGCCGCCTGGCGCCCGAACGGAAGATCATCCAGGCGAGGGGATCGCAGGAGTTCACCCTCGCGATGCAGAACGGTGGTACGGGCGCCGGCTCGGATCCCGCCCTGCTGCCGAACGGTTTTACGGTCAACGGGGAGAACGCCAACCCACCCGAGGACACCGATCCGCCCACGGTGCCGGAGAAGCTGCGCATCACCGGCTGGGCGCCGCATAGCCTGCACCTGACCTGGGATCCGTCCACGGACAACATCGCGGTGGCGGGCTACGAGGTGTTCTACCGGACTCCGGGTGGGGAACCCCGTGTCCTGTCGACCACCGCAGCCGAGGCCACGGTGTCGGGGTTGAACTCGTTGACGGAGTACATCCTGCGGGTCCGCGCGTTCGACGTCAGCGGCAACCGGTCGGAGCTGTCCGAGGAGGTGGCCGCGTCGACCACCGCCCCTCTCCCGGACCCCGGTACCTGGGATGCGCCGCGAGCGCCCTTCGTCGACTACACCGCATGGCCGAATCCGAAGCTCGCCGAATACGGCTCCCTGTCCGGAATCGACAGTTTCTTCGTCGGCTTCCTGGTGGCGCAGCCGGGCGGCGACAAGAAGGTTTACTGGGGCGGCTATCCGAGCTACGGAGAGGCCGCGACAGGCGATTTCGGCAAGGAGGATTTCGCCGCATTCACCGCGCAGGGCGGGAAGGTCATCCTCTCCTTCGGCGGTGCGTCAAACGTCCCCCTGGAGGATGTGGAGACCGACGTCTCCAAGATTGTGGCGACGTATCGGGCGATCCTCGCGAACTACGGGGTCAGTCACGTCGACTTCGACTTCGAGGGCGCGTTCATCCAGAACCGGGCGGGGTTGGAGCGGCACGTCGCCGCCATCTCCCAGGTGCTCCCGGCCTACCCCGGCCTGAAGATCTCCTACACGCTTCCAGTCGACGGCGCTCCCGGCAGCCTGGTGGGTTTCAACCCCGACGGGGTGCGTCTGCTGCATCTGCTCGCTGACGCGGGCATCCAGCCGTCGCTGATCAACGGCATGCTGATGGAGTTCGGCCAGACGGCCCCCTCGGACGCCTACGAGTGCTGCGTGATTGCGCTTAACGGCATGTTCACGCACATCGCCGGGGCTTGGCGCGACTGGGACGAGCAGAAGGTCTGGCGGCGGATCGGCGCCTGCCCGATGTTCGGCCGCCACATCAACGGCCGGATCTTCACGCTGGACCACATGCGCCGGCTCGTGGAGTTCGCCCGTACCCACAACATCGGCGCTGTCTCCGGTTGGGACGCCACCCGGGACTACAACCAGGGCCGCCTGCCCGAATGCGCCGACTTCAACGGGAACGACCTGGCGAAGTGCACCTATGTCGAGCAGAACCCGTTCGACTTCTGCAAGATCATCGCTACCTACCGACCCGAGTCTGTTCCCGCCGCCGCGCTGCGGCGGTAGGTCCGCGCCCGCGGCCCGGCGGACCGGCGGCGTGCATGGCCGCCGGTCCGCGGTCCGGTTTTCCCGGCGGCATTCCGCCAGGGGACCGGCGGATCCGTCAGGCGACGGAGGACATCCCCGGTTCCCAGATCTCGAATCCGGCCGCCAGGTAGCGGTTCCTGGCCGCGGCTCGCATGATCTTGCCGCTGCTGGTCTTCTGTAGCCGGCCCGGCAGGGCCAGCACGAGGTCGTTCACCGAGAGGTCGTGTTCCCGCGTCACCGCCGCCCGGATCGACGCGGCGACGTCCCTCGCGTCGGCGGTGAGGCGCTGCTCGTCCCTGATCTCCTGCACGACAATCAGCTTCTCGCCGTCGGCACCGGGAACCGAGAACGCGGCGCACCCGCCGGGGCGCAACGCGGGGTGGGCCGACTGGACGGTGAGCGCGATGTCCTGGGGATAGTAGTTCCGGCCCCGAATGATCACCAGGTCCTTCAGTCTGCCCACGACGTACACCTCGCCGTCGACCAGCAGGCCGAGATCGCCGGTGCGCAGGTAGGCCCGGCCGGTCTCGCCGTCGAACTCGGCGTGGAACACCTCGGCCGTTGCCTCCGGGCGGCGCCAGTATCCCCGCGCCACCTGGTCGCCGGAGACCCAGATCTCGCCCATCTCGCCCGCGGGGCACGGGTGTCCCGTTTCGGGGTCCACGATCCGGAGCTCCTCCTCTGGGAGGACGAGCCCGGATCCGACGAGGGTCTGGCCGCGCCCGCCCGACGCCGGCACATAGCGCCGGTGACCGAGCGCCTCGACGTCCGCCTCGAGGATGCGGGGACCGCGGCCCTTCCGGCTGCCGGTCACGAGCAGGGTCGCCTCGGCCAGGCCGTAGCACGGGTAGAACGCCTTCTCGTCGAACCCGTGGGGCGCGAAGATCGCCGAGAACCGGCGCAGGGTCTCGTGACGGATGGGCTCGGCCCCGTTGAATGCGACCTTCCAACAGCTGAGGTCGAGGTCCGGCACATCCCCCCGGGCGGCCCGCGCGACGCAGACATCGAAGGCGAAGTTGGGCCCGCCGCTGGTGTGGGCCCGGTACCGGGAGATGGCCGACAGCCAGCGCAGGGGCCACCGGATGAACGTCATCGGCGCCATGAGGATGCTGGTCGCCCCGAGGTAGAGCGGCTGCAGGATGTTGCCGATCAGCCCCTGGTCGTGGAAGAACGGTGCCCAGCCGACGAACGTCGAGTCCTGATCGTGCTCGAACGCGAGCCGGATCATCTCCTGGTTCGCGGCGAGGTTCCGGTGGGAGACCATGACCCCCTTCGGGTCGGACGTGGAACCGGAGGTGTACTGAAGGAAGGCGACGGAATCCGGCGGGCAGGGCCGGGGGTGGAAGCTCGTGCCCGCCTGGTCCGTCTCGTTCGTTTCGTCCGCCACCTGGTCGACCGGCAGCCAGGGGAGGGGGCCGCGGATCGATTCCACGACGGGCCAGAAGAATCACAAGATCAGCGACAGATCCAGATCC
>NZ_CDWRCK010000002.1:31604-60167 GCF_977927595.1 Frankia sp. CcWB3 | reverse complement strand
CAGGCCCTAGGCGCACCCCGGTAAATCCGAAGCCGACCCAGGTGTCGATGTCCCCGGCGGTGGGCGTCACCCCGGCCGGCACCGTGATCCCGTGCAGGACGACCACCCGACGATCACTGTCCGTGAGGTACGTTCCCGAGCGACCGATCGTATCGGCCGGGGCGGCGCCCACGGGCGGTCCAACAGGTGCGGTGGGGGAACCGGCCGCCGAGGCCCCGGGCACCGGACCCGTTCCCGCGAGGCAGCCAACGATCAGGCCGAGCGCGACCAGAAGCGGACGCCGTCCCGGGAATCGCCGGGGATGCTCGAAGCCGCGACGCCGCCCGATCGTCGTCCAGCCAGGAACGCTGTCACCACACACCGGACCATCCTGCCGTGTCCACCGCAAACGGGTCAGACCGCCCGGTCGATCCGGTCTTTGGCGGCGCGTGGATTCGCCGGCGCCGTGACCGGCAGCCCGAGCTGATCCGGAGACCGAGCCGGCGTCGCCGCCCCAGGGGAACCCTGCGCCGTGCTGGTGGACGCCGGGGAGACCTGCGCCGGGGTGGTAGACCCCGCGGGCGCGCCGGCAGCGGCAGCCGCCTGTGCCCGGGCGGCCGCGAGCTCCTCCTTGGCCCGCTTCGCGTACATGTCCACATACTCCTGGCCGGACAGGGCCATCAGCTCGTATATGATCTCGTCGGTGACCGAGCGCAGGACGAAGCGATCATCTGCCATGGCCGCGTAGCGGCTGAAGTCGAGCGGGCGGCCGATGCGGATGCCGACCCGACGGATCTTCGGAACCAGCTGGCCCGGCGGCTGGACCTCGAAGGTCCCGATCATCGCCACGGGGATGACCGGGACCCCGGCTTCCAGCGCCAGGCGCGCGACACCGACCTTGCCGCGGTAGAGCCGGCCGTCCGGGGATCGGGTGCCTTCCGGATAGATCCCGAGCAGGCGGCCCTGGCGGAGCACCCGGACCCCCGAGCGCAACGCGCCCTCGCTCGCCTTGCCGCCGCTGCGATCGATCGGGATCTGGCCGACGCCACTGAAGAACACCCGCTTGAACCACCCCTTGACGCCCGCCTCGGTGAAGTAGTCGCTCTTCGCCAGGTAGGTGACACGGCGGGGGACGACCAGCGACAGGAAGAGGTGGTCCAGGAAGGAGAGATGGTTGCCGGCGAGGATCGCGGGCCCCTCCGGGGGGATGTTCTCTGCCCCCTCGACCCAGGGACGCCAGAACAGTCGCAGGACAGGTGTCAGGAACACCTTGACCACCCAGTAGAACAAGACAGCTCCCACCTGGTCACCGCCGCACGACGACGGCCCGCCGGGGGCGCCCGTGGCCAGTCGCCCGTCTTCATCCGCCGACGCCGATCACACCTGGCCCGAACCTCCCACGAACCGTCCGGTCGGTCGGGCACCGGGGCGCACGCCGCCGGTCCACGACCCGCGGCCTCGCCGGGGTCCGCCACGGAGACCCCGACGATCCTTGCGACCCCACCGCACCAGGGCCGGGTCGCCCAGAGCCGGTCGCAAGGATGATGGGCTTGCTTGAGCCTAAGGAGAGGTCATCACGACGTCCACCGAACAGGGTCTACCCCGCTCAGCGTGTCATTCTCCGGTGCCGGCCAGGAAACCTGACGGCGGGCCCCCAGCCTCCCGCAGACCGCGCCTCGATCCCGATGTCCCGCGCGCGTACCCACCCATCACCGATATCATCAGGCGGGGACTTTCCGTCCGGCGGCTCCTGCGCAGCGATGTTGCGCAGCGAGTGAGACACGCACGACCGTGGCCTCAGCCCGCGGACCGTGCGAGCATGCGTTTACCGGCGTTTTCCCTCCGCGCGTCGCCGGACCCGCATCGCGGCATGCGGGCGGGCGCGCGAGGCACGAAGGGCGGATCACGATGGCGGGTGTCACCGGTGCGGCCGTCCTCCCGGGCGCGGAACCGTTCGAGTTCGAGGGTGGGCCGGTCGGCGTGCTGCTGGTCCATGGGTTCACCGGCTCCCCGGGCAGCATGCGGCCCTGGGGCGAGTACCTCTCCGCAGTCGGGCTGACCGTCTCGTGCCCGCTGCTGCCCGGCCATGGCACCCGCTGGCAGGACATGGTGCCCACCACCTGGCCGGACTGGTACGCCACGGTAGAGACCGCGTTCCTGCGGTTGCGGACCACCTGCGAGCAGGTCTTCGTCATGGGGCTGTCGATGGGCGGGACCCTGGCCCTGCGGCTGGCCGAGCAGCACGGCGGGGATCTCGCCGGCCTCGTCACGGTCAATCCCAGCCTCACCACCGAACGGTGGCACGCGGCGTTCGCCCCGTTGCTGAGCCGGGTGATCCCCGCCGTGCCTGGCGTGGCCGGCGACGTGAAGGCCGAGGGCGTGCCCGAGGTCGGTTACGACCGGGTACCCCTGCGCCCGTTCGCGTCGCTGCGCCAACTGTGGGCGGTGACCCGGCCGGAGCTCGGTCGGATCGTCTGTCCGGTCCTCACCTACCGCAGCATCGTCGACCACGTGGTGGAAGCCAGCTCCGGCGCGATTCTGCTGGCCGGGCTGCGTGCCCCGGCCGAGGAACGGCTGCTGGAGAACAGTTACCACGTCGCGACGCTCGACAACGACCGAGAAACGATCTTCGACGGAAGTCTGGAATTCGTCCGGCGGCACGCGCCACGCGCGCTCGTGCCCGACGTGCCCTGCGGCGATGGCTGAGCGGTCACCGGGTTCAGGACCCGGCGAGCACCGGCCCTCGCCGGCGGACGGCGCCGTGCCCGAGGGGGCTCCCCTCGGCGGGCCGAGCAGCGCCCCCGCCGACGGCGGTGGCACCTCCGCGAACCGCGAGGAGCCGGCCGACGGTGGTGGCGACGACGGCGACGGTGGCGGCGGCCTCAACGACAGCGGCCTCGACGGCGGCGGCGACGGATCCGCGACAACCGCGGGGGGCGACGCACCGCGGCCCTCCCCGCGCTCCCAGAAAGCCGACGACGCCGCGTTCTTCGAACTCATCGCGCGCTTCGACGACGAGCCCGAATCCCATCGGTGGCCGGCGGCGGAGAATCTGGACGACACCCGCCGCCCCACTGTGATCATCCTACGCCCGCCGTTCGAGCCGGGTGGTCCGCCCGTATCGGAGGACCGGACCGACCCCCGGCCCGACCAGCTGCCGTTCCCGTCCGCGGGCGGTGACAGCGGCCGACGGGGACGCGGCGGCACCGAGGACTTCGTCGTCGACCTCGGCGATCTGTCGGGTTCCGGCCAGGTCCCGGAGGGTCTGGACGACCCGGATCTGGACCCGGACGACGAGCACTACGAGCCGCCACCCCCGCCACCGCTGCCACGGATCAGGCCCGTGACGCGCTGGGCACTCGGTTCGATCGCCCTCGGTGTGATGTTCCTCGTCGTTCCGAACCTGATCGACTTCAACCAGTCCCGGACCCAGAACGTCGCCGGGGTTCTGCTGATCCTCGGCGGGGTCGGCACGCTGGTCGCGCGGATGGGAGACCGTCCGCCCACGGATTTCGACGGCCCCGACGACGGCGCGGTGGTCTGAGCGCGGCGTGGCAGCCGTCGTACCGGCACCGAAAAGGAAGGGCGTGGGGCGTGCAGTACCACGAAAAGGTCGAGGTCCACGGGCATCTCATGGACACGGGCGTGCTGGCTCGGGTTCTCGACGACGTGCTGGACTATGGCGGTGACTATCGGGTTGATCGTATCGACCTGGGGCACAGCCACGATGACGAGTCCCACGCGGTCATCACGGTGGGGGCCGATTCACCGAGTCAGCTCATGCGCATTCTGATGCGGATCCAGGTCCACGGCGTGAACAAGATCGAGTCTGGCACGGCCCGGTGCGAGCCGGCCGACCGCGACGGCGTCTTCCCCCCGGACTTCTACTCCACCACCAATCTGGAGACCGTCGTCCACCTCGACGGCCAGTGGGTGCCGGTGGAGCATCCCGAGATGGACTGCGGCCTGGTCGTCTCGCACGGCCGGGTGCAAACGGTACCGGTCACCGACGTGCGCGCGGGAGACATGATCGTGTGCGGCGTGGACGGGGTGAAGGTCGTCCTGCCGGTCACCGCCCACTCCAGCCGGGTCTACGAGGAGTACGAGTCCCTGGCCGCCCCGCTGCCGAGCTCCACCCAGCCGCAGGCGGTCCTGGCCCGGGCGATCGCCCGCCAGATCCGCGAGGTCAAGGCCGAGGGGTCGCAGGTGCTCTGGGTGGCGGGTCAGACTGTGGTGAGCACCGGGGCCGGGCCAGCGTTGATCGCCCTCGTCGGGGCCGGCTATGTCGACGTGCTGTTCGCCGGCAACGCACTGGCGACACTCGACGTGGAGGCTGCTCTCTACGGATCGCCGCTGGGGCTCGGGCCGCTGCGCAGCGGCCGGGTGCAGCGCGGCAGCGAGCAGCACATCCGCGCGGTCAACACGATCCGCCGGGAGGGATCCATCCGGGCCGCCGTGGAGTCCGGCGTGCTCACCCAGGGGATCATGCACGCGATGGTCAAGGCCAACAAGACCTTCGTGCTCGTCGGATCGGTCCGCGACGAAGGCCCGCTGCCCGACGTCCACACCGACGTCCTGGCAGGCCAGCGGGCGATGCGCGCCGCGCTGCGGGGGGTGGCGTTCGCCCTCATGATCGCCAGCGCCCAGTACTCCGTGGCCACCGGCAACATCCTGCCGGCCTCGGTCCCGGTGGCCTGCGTGGACGTCAACCCCTCGACGGTGCACGCTCTCACCGAACGCACCAGCGCGCACGCGGTCGGCGTCGTCGCCGACACCGGGCTGTTCCTCGAGGAGCTCGCCGCCGAACTGGTACCCGACTA
Source organism: Frankia sp. CcWB3 (assembly GCF_977927595.1). NCBI lineage: Bacteria > Bacillati > Actinomycetota > Actinomycetes > Frankiales > Frankiaceae > Frankia > Frankia sp. CcWB3. The sequence continues at coordinate 55,368 of NZ_CDWRCK010000002.1, read as the reverse complement.
CCGGGCCTCCCCACGTAGCGGCTTCGCCGCGACGCGGGGACCCCTGTCATAGGGCGCCGTACGGGGTCTCCGTCGAATCGCCTTCGGCGACCCTCCTGGGATAGTCGTGGGGATTTCGGGTCAGAACCGGGCGAGGTCGGCCGCGCCCACGAGGCCCGCTTGGGATCCAAGCTCGGCGATGACGATGTCCGGCTCGGAACGGTAATCCCGCCCGGGCATGGCGGCCAGGAGGCTCTGCCGGGCCGGGCCGAGCAGCAGCTCGCCGGCGTCGGAGACGCCGCCGCCGATGACGAAGCGGTTCGGGTCGAGCGCGGCGACCAGCGTCGCCATACCCTCGCCTAGCCAGTGGCCGATCTCGGTGAAGCACCTGATCGCCGCCGGGTCCCCTTTGCGTGCCGCCTCGGTGACGTCCGGGCCGGTCAGCGCGTCGACGCCACCGCCACAATGCTCCAGCATGGGCATGGCCGCACTCGGATCCACGGTGGCGATGTTCTTCGCCAGCCGGACCATCGCTCGCCCGCTCGCATACTGCTCCCAGCACCCTCTGTTACCACATCCGCACGGGTACCCGTCGGGTACCACCCGCATGTGGCCCATCTCGGCGCCGATACCGGACGCGCCCCGGTAGAGCTCACCGCCCAGGACGATGCCGCTGCCGATGCCGGTTCCCACCGTCAGGCAGACGAGGTCACGCCGGCCACGGCCGGCCCCGAAACGGTACTCCGCCCAGGCCATCGCGTTGGCGTCGTTCTCCACGACGACGGGCAGGCCGATGCGCGCTCCGACCTCGTCGCGCAGGGGTTCGTCGCGCCAGGCGAGGTTCGGTGCAAACAGGACGCGGGACCGGTCCGAGTCGACCCACCCGGCCGCGCCGATGCCGACCGCACGCACGGCGTGGTCGGCACTGAGCTCCGCGACGACGCTGGCGATGGTGTCCGCGACCTCGGCGGCCGAATGGCCCGGGGTAGGCCGACGCAGGGAGGTGATGATCGTCCCCGCGCCGTCCACGACGCCGGCGGCGACCTTCGTCCCGCCAACGTCGACGCCGATCGTCAGGCCCTCCATCCGGTCCTCCACCGGCAACGGGCCGGGGGCCGCGCCGGCACGCTCGGTGCGCGGAACCGTCAAGCTGCCCGGAATATCCAGATTCTTCGAACTATCGGGAGTAGCGATGCTCACGTGATATCGATCCTCTGCACGCGGGGTCTAAGCGCGGTGGCGGGTTGGGTGCCGGTGGTGTCCCCCGGCCATGGATGATCCCCAGATGCGGGGGGCGCCGTCTCGCGCCGTCGCGGCGTGGCGGGCCCCGGAGCGTCCTCCCCACGGGCACCGAGGGCGGCGCGGAACGCCGCGGTCAGGGATCCGGCAGCCGCGAGGAGATGGCCAACCACCTCGGGGCGGTCGCCGGCGAAGCTCGACAGGAGCCGGCACAGCGGGCACACGGCGCAGGGCCAGGTGTGATCCGCGGGTCCCGGCGCCGGATCCGCGTGGGGATCGGGTATCGACGCCGCATCGTCGGCAGCGGGTCCCGCCGCCGACGATGCGGGGGGACCGGGATGGCCGGGGGGCAGGTGCGAGGCGGCCCAGTCCCGCAGGGCGTCAGCGAGCAGGGCGGCTTCGACCGCGAGCGACCCGCGGCCGGGCGACGCGGACGGGCCGGTGGGAGGCGTGCCGGTGGGAGGCGTGGTGAAGTCGGGCCCGGCGCCGCCGGGCCGACCCGAGGTGGACCGCTGCGTGGTCATACCCGCACCCACTGCTGCGGGTCCGGGACGAACGAGACGACCAGCCGATCGTCACGCAGCCGGGCGGTGCTCACGTCGCAGCGACGCAGCGCCGCAGGCAGCGGAACGGCCCGCCGATACGACCCCACGGTCACCACCAGGTCATCACCCAGCCGGGCCAGATCGATCTGGGAACCGTCGACGAACGGCAGCCCGAAGGACAGCGCGAACCCGTCCTCGGTGCGCTCCACCCGCGGCTGGCCGCTCGAGCCGATGAGCGGCTCCCCGAGAACACTCCCCGGATCGAGCTCACCGTAGGTCGCCGCGCCGAAGGCGGCCAACTCCTCCAGGCCGATCGGTTCGCCCGCCCGGTAGCCGACCGGGAGGACGGGGGTGGGCATGAAGGCCGCGGTGATGTCGGCGAGCTGCTCGCGGTGAACGGCGGCCCACCCCGCCCGCCAGGCGTCCGCGTTCGCCGACGGGAAGATCCGGTTGACGACGACGCCGTCCAGGGTGAACCCATGCAGCGACAGCGCCGTAAAGCTGCCGCGGGCCGCGGCGAGCGCCGAGCTCTCGGGGGTCAGCACCAGCCGGACGCTGGTGGTGGCGTGGTCGGTGAGGATCGCGCGCAGGTCGACCGCCGCCCGGTGCAGGCGGTTGACGGTGTCGTAGGCGGGGGCCGCCAGCGTGCTCCACCGGCCGCCGAGCGCCGCCGCCCAGCCGAAACCGGGTCGTAGCCAGCGCGCGAAGGCACCGTCGGGCGGCAGCAGCCGGCGGCAGTACCACGACAACGTCTCGGGAAAGGCCAGCAGCCGCACCAGCGCCGCCGCCGAACCTCCGTCGACCACCACCAGGTCGTAGTTCTCACTGGTGAGGCCGTCACGCAGTTCGAGTAGCGTCAGGGTCTCGACGGCCCCGGGCAGGAAGGCCAACTCCTCCAGGTCGAACGGATCGACGTTGATGGCCGGCCAGGTGCCCGCCAGCACCTCGCGTACGGCCGGCCACCGGGTCTCGACCGCGCGGCGCAGGTCGACCTGCTGGCCGTGCAACCCCGGTTCAAGCTCGGTCGGCTCGGCGCCGATCGGGTGGTCGAGCGCGCCGGCGAGCCCCGCGGCCGGGTCGACCGACAGCACGAGGGTCCGATGACCCCGTTGAGCGGCGAGGATCGCGGTCGCCGCCGCCACCGTGGTGGTACCGCCGCCGCCCTTCCCCGTGAAGAGCACACACCGCACGTGCGCTCAGCTCTCGACGTACTTCTTGAGGTCCTTGAGAGCGGCATCCACGATGCCGCTCTGCACCTTCCGCCGGAGCAGACCAGGAATCTTGATCTTTGTCTCAGCGGTGAGGTCGTAGGTCACCTCGGTGCTACCGTCACCCAGGTCGCGCAGGGTGTAGCTGCCGTCCTGCGACGACATCGCCTGGCCATCGACCATGCTCCAGACGACCTGATCGTCGCCCTTCCAGGTGTACTCGTTGACAAACTCGTCCTTGATGACGACGGCGTTGATCCGGAACCGGGCGCGCCGGGGACGGCCGTCCGGGCCCATGTCGAGGATCTCGGCCTCCTCGATCTGGCCGATCCAGGTCGGATACGCGGAGATGTCGACGATCGCCCCCATCACCGCGGCGGGCTGGGCGTTGATGACGATCGTCGATCGGGCGTGGTCCGCCATGGCAGACAGCACCTCCACATTCTTCGAGCGCGGCTGAAGAGCACGGCGTCGCCGGCCCACCGGCAACCCGGATCTCTCCGGGGCCCGGGAACAATCCCCGACCGATCGCCTGAGGCTACCGGAACACCGAGCGCGCCCGGCTACCACTCGAGAACGAAGGGCGTCCCCCGAGCCTGGAAATGTCCGACGTTCACGCAGCGTGTGCCGTCGATCTCCAGGCTGGCCGTCAACGGCTGGTGCACATGCCCGAAGAGCACGTAGCGCGGCCGGGTCGCGTGAATGGCCTCGAGGATCGCCACACTGCCGCGCTCGAAGCGGCGTGCCTCGATGTCGTAGACCAGCTCGGGGATATGCGGGGGGATGTGGCAGCACAGGACGTCGACCTCGCCCACCGCGGCGACCTTGGCGGCGAAGGCGTCGTCGTCAATCTCGTAGGGGGTGCGCATCGGGGTCTGCAGCCCCCCGCCGACGAAGCCGAACCGCAACCCGCCGATCGTGGTGGTCTGCCCGTCCAGCAGGGTGACGCCGTCGCGCAGGTACTCAGGATACAGGTGCGGCAGATCGACGTTGCCGAAGGTCAGGTAGGTCGGGGTCGGGAACGCCGCGAACAGCACCTCGTACTGACGGCGGATGGCCGCCTCCACGATCTGCGTGCGGTCCCCGCCCAGGCTCGCCCACAGCGTCCGGGACCATGCCCGGGCCTCGTCGAACCGCTGGGCGTTACGCAGCTCGATCATGCGACCCACGGCCTCGGCGCCGAACAGGTCGCCCATGATGCCCCGGCCGTGGTCGTGGTAGTCGATGAAGAGAATGAGATCACCCAGACACACGAATGCGTCGGCCTCCTCGCCCGCCGCCGCCAGCGCATCCGCCCGCCCGTGCACGTCGCTGACCACGTGGACCCGCATGGCTGGAAGCTTAGGCGCCGACAGGGGCCCGTCGCCCCTACTCGAACGGCCCATCCGGCCGATGAGGGATGCCGCGCGGATCCTGGGCGTACCCGGGACATGTCCCCGGCGGTCGCGCTCACCGGCAACGATCATCGGTCGGACGCCGTCGAAGGGAACCCTTTACACCCCGCAAGGTCGCAAACCGCCCGCCCGGAGGCTAACGTCTGATGCCCTGGCCTGGTCTTCCGTTCTTCCGTTGTTCCGTGCTTCCGTTGTTCCGTGGCGTCGTCCCCCCGGCGTGCACAAGCCATCTGGTAGGACTGGTAGGAGTAGCAGTGCGCAAGTACACCTCCCCGCCCCTGATCACCATCGCCGACGATACGACCCTGACGGACGCCGTGTTCCGCAACGCGGCGGCGCATCCGGACAGTACGCTTATCCAGCACAAGATCGACGGCAAGTTCGTCGGCATGACCGTCCGCGAGTTCCGCGATCACGTCGTGGCCACCGCCCGGGGCTTCATCGCCCGCGGGGTGCGGCCCGGGGACCGCGTCGGTCTGGCGAGCCGGACCCGGTTCGAGTGGACGATTGTCGACTACGCGACGTGGCTGGCCGGCGCCGTCTGCGTGCCGATCTACGAGACCTCCAGCCCGGGCCAGATCGAGTGGATCCTGCGGGACGCCGGCGTCGAGGTTCTCGTGGTCGAAAACGACGAGCTCGCCGAGCGGGTCGCGCAGGTACGCGACGGCGTCCCCGCGCTGCGGGAGGTCCTCGTCATCGAGCACGGGGCGCTGGCCGGTCTCGCCGTGGACGGCGTCGGCATCGCGCCGGAGCAGCTGACGGCGGCCCGGGCGTCCGTCAACGCCGACAGCCTCGCGACGATCATCTACACCTCGGGGACCACCGGCCAACCGAAGGGCTGCGAGATCACCCATCGCGCCCTGCTGTTCACCGCCGAGGCGGCCATCGCCACGCTGCCCGAGCTGTTCGCGCCCGGTGCGTCCACACTGCTGTTCCTCCCGCTGGCGCACGTGTTCGCCCGCATGCTCCAGGTGGGCGTGGTCCAGGGGGCGTTCACCCTCGCCTACACCCCGGACTCGCGGACCCTGCTGCCCGATCTCGCCAAGGTGCGCCCGACCTTCCTGCTCTCCGTGCCCCGGGTGTTCGAGAAGGTGCACGCCGGGGCGCGCCACAAGGCGCACGCCGAGGGCAGGGGCTGGATCTTCGATGCCGCCGAGAACACCGCGGTCGCCTACAGCCGGGCTCTCGACGGCGGCGGCCCCGGCCTGCTCCTGCGGCTGCGGCACCGGTTGTTCGCCGCGCTGGTCTACAGCAAGCTCCAGGCGGCGCTCGGCGGGCGGGCCCGCTACGCGGTCAGCGGCGGGGCGCCGCTGGGTGAACGCCTCGGCCACTTCTTCCGCGGGATCGGGTTCACGGTGCTCGAGGGCTACGGTCTGACCGAGACCAGCGCGCCGGCCGCGGCGAACCGGCCGGGCAACGTCCGGATGGGCACCGTCGGCCAGCCCTTTCCCGGCGTGACGATCGCCATCGCCGATGACGGGGAGGTCCTCATCCGCGGTCCCCTGCTGTTCCGCGGCTACCGCAACAACGAGCTCGCGACGAAGGAGGCGCTCGACGCCGAGGGCTTCCTGCACACCGGCGACCTCGGCGACCTCGACGCCGACGGCTTCCTGCGGATCACCGGCCGCAAGAAGGAGCTGCTGGTCACCGCCGGTGGGAAGAACATCGCGCCGGCGCCGCTGGAGCACATCGTCCAGTCCCATCCCCTGGTCAGCCAGGCGATGCTGATCGGGGACCGGCGGCCCTTCATCGCCGCCCTCGTCACGCTCGATCCCGAGGCGTTCGACCGGTGGCGGTCCTCGGCGGGCAAGCCGGCCGGCGCGACGGTTGCCGACCTGGTCGACGACGCCGGCCTGCGCACCGAGATCCAGCATGCGATCGACGCCGCGAACGCGACGGTGTCGCACGCCGAGAGCATCAAGAAGTTCGCGATCTTGCCGCAGGACTTCACGGTGGAGACCGGCGAGCTCACCCCGAGCCTGAAGGTGCGCCGCTCGCTGGTGCTCGACCGGTTCAGCCAGGCGGTGGAGGACATCTACGCCACCCCGCGCTAACCCCGTCCGGGCCGGCAAGCAGCGTGCGCAGGTCCTGCGCGAGGACGTCCCACCGCCAGCGCAGCTCGACCCACGCCCGCCCCGCGGCACCCATCGACGCCGCCCGGTCGGGGTCGGCAAGCAGATCACCGACGGTCGTCGCGACCTGCGCCAGATCGGTACCGTCGATCACGATGCCGGTGCGCTGGTGCAGGACGGCGTCGGGGGAACCCCCACTGCGGCCGGCCACCACCGGCAGGCCGGTCGCCGACGCCTCGAGGAAGACGATGCCGAGCCCCTCGACCTCCAGGCCGGCGAGGCTGGAGCGGCAGGGCATCGCGAACACGTCGCCCGCCGCGTAGTGCGCCGGCAGTTCCTCCCACGGCACCGAACCGGTCATGATCACATTCTCGGCGACGTCGTTCTCCCGGGCGAGCCGTTCGAGATCACCCCGCCGGGGACCGCCGCCGACGATCAGCAGCGCGGCGTCCGGCACGCGGCGCCGTACCATGGGCAGCGCCCGGATCAGCATGTCCTGGCCCTTGCGGGCGACCAGCCGGCTCACGCACACCACCACCCGGCGGCCCGTCAGCCCATGGCGTCGGCGCATCTCCTCGCGCCCGTGACCGGGACGGAACAGCGAGGGGTCGACTCCGCTGGGCAGCCGGGCAAAGGTGGGATGGCCGCCGAAGGCGGGCCGGACCCGGGCCCGGGTGTAGTTGGTCAGATAGGTGATGGCGTCGGCCGCGGTGCCGATGCTGCGCAACACCTGACGCGCCCCCGGCAGCGCCGCCCAGCCGACCTCGTGACCATGGGTGCTCGCGACCATCCTGCGCACGGCCGTGTCGCGGCGCAGCCGGGCTCCGAGCAGCCCGAGCGGTGCCGCGGCGCCGAACCACACCGTGTCGCATCCCTCCGCCCGGGCGATCTCTCTGGCTCGGCGCAGGACGTCCGGTGTCGGCAGCATCAGCGACATGGTGTGCCGCACGACCGGGAAGTTCTGTTCGGCGTCGAAGGCCGCGGCGTTCTTCCAGGCCGGGGCGTAGACGACGATCTCGCCCCCGGGCAGCCGCGAGGCGAAGTTGTGCACGTAGGCCTGGATCCCGCCGGGACGAGGCGGGAAATCGTTCGTGACGGCCAGCACGCGCATCCGTCCATATTCTCCCACGGTCCCACCGCGTTTTCCCACGGCCCCACCGGCGCCCGCGCCGGCCCCCCGGCCGGGCGGGCTAGCCGGCGCGGCGACGCCGCGGCGCCTGGTCCAGCAGTGCCGTCCGCACGTCGGCGAGCGGGGGCAGCAGACCGGCGTCGGCGAGCAACCGCAATGCCTCGAGCTCCTCGGCGTCCCAGCCGACGGGCGGGCCCGGCGCCGGGAGCAGGACGGTCATCATGCAGCCGGCGCACCTGACACCACGGGCGGTGCAGGAGTCACAGTCGATCAGCATCGTGCGCACCTTCCGGATCCGAACCGGTGGAGGTCGGCGACGACAGACAATCCGAGCACCGATCTCCCGACTTCACCGACGGTAGGTCCAGGGTCCGACAATTCTCGGCGGACAAGTCCCGCCCGACGAAAGTCCCGCCCGACGGATCCCCTACCGGTCGAGGCGGGCCAGCAGAGCGGCCGAGGGTACCGCCCGGGCTCCGGCGGCGGCGCAGTTCTCCGCGACCTCCCGGTCGGAGGTGATGACGAAGACCGGGCGGCCTTCCGGTTCCATCCGCACCAGCCGGACGATCTCCTCGTCGGCGAGCTGCCCGGGCCGGCTGAACAGCACGCGCACCCCCCGAGGCATGGCGACACCCACCGGCCGGGCCACGACGGCGGTGGCATCGAAGACGACCGTGACCTCGCTGTCGGGATTGCGGCCCGCGAGCGCACCGAGTCCGGACAGCAGCCGCTCACGCTGGGCCTGCAGGGTGAGGCGGCCGTAGCCCCGCTTGGTCACGTTGTACCCGTCGATGATCAGATGGACCCCGGGGACGGCCAACACCTCGTCGATCAGGGAGGGGTCGTCGTCCGGCCGCCCGCGGGCCCCAGCGAACGCCTGCGGGCCGTTACTCGGGCCGGCTCCGCCGCGAGCGATGAGATCCGCGGGCCTCGCGACCATCGTCGGGAGGTCGAGTTCGCGTCGCAGGCCGTGCGCCGAGACGATCAGGGTGTCAAGGAGAACGCGCAACCGGGCGTCATCGACGCTGCGGGACTCGCGGCTGTCCCGGCGGGTGGAGGCGAGCGCGCTCTCCAGCTCCGCCACCCGGCCGCGCAGCCGCCGGGTCTCCGCCTCGGCATCCCGGCTGACGGCCAAGGCTGCGTCCCGGGCTGCCTCGGCCGCGGTCAGGGCCTCTCGCGTGGCGTCCTCGGCCCGCCGGATCCCGGCGGTGGACGAGCGCAGCCGCCGGCGAGCCTCGTCCGCCTCCGCCCGGGCCGCCCGCAACTGCTCGCGCAGTTCCTCCTGCTCGGCCGCGGCGATGCGCTTGCTCGTCTCGAGCTGTTCGGTGAGCCGCAGTATCGTCCGCTCGGCCTCGTCGACCTGGCTGCGGACCGCCGCCTCCGACGTGGACGCCGCAGCGACCTGGACCAGCTCCTGCCAGCCGGAGACCCGCAGCAGGTACGCGACCGCGGCGATCTTCTCGGGAGGCGCCGCGGGCGGCGGTCCGTCCGGCGAGCTGACGGCTTCGACAAGCTCGGGATGATGACGGCGGATCCACTCGGCGACCTGGCCGCGGAACACGTCACCGTCCACCGCCGCGGCCAGCGGGACAGCTCCCTGGCGGACGCGGCGGGAGGGCTTGAAGCGGCGCACCGCGACCAGCGACGGCGGGACCTCCGGCTCGGGAAGATCCGCCAGCGTCTGCTCGGCGAACTCGACGACATGCGCCCGCACCGGCGCCGGAAGCGGCTCACTCATGCGGCGAATCCGAGGGTGGCGACGAAATGTTCATCAACACGCGCACGACGGACAAACCGGGCGGGCCGTATCTCCAACGGCTCGTCCAACCGGCCAGACAGCAAGGCACGCGGGACTCCGGAGCCGACGGGGAGAACGATGACAGTATAGCTTATCGGGAGAGCTCAGGGCACTCACGGCCGCTACCGGCCGGATCGGTACGTCGGCGGCCTACGGCGAGGCGGGCATTGCCTCAGGTGAAAGTCGGCTTATGTAGCCTCGCGAGGCGCGCCCCTTATGCTCGTTTTCTTCCGAACGCGGCCCTGGCTGCGCCTGAGAGGATCATCGTGACCGACCAGAACCCGCCTCACCAGCCCCCCAGCGGTGACGGGAGCCAGGAGGCGTGGAGGCAGCCGAATGACCCCTGGCACCAGCCCGCGGACGCTGGCAGCACCCCCGCCTCCGGTTCGCCCTCTACTCCCCCGCCGGCTCCGGTCCCACCGTGGGGAGCGCCCCAGCCCGGCCAGCCGAACCAGCCCGACTCGGAGGAGACACGCCTCGCCTGGCCGGGCACCGTCCCGCAACCGGGCGGGCAGCAGTGGGGCGGGCAGCCCAGCGGCCCACAGCACCCCGGCGCTGCGCCAGGGTGGGGACAGCCCGGCGTCGGGCAGGGCTGGGGACAACCGGGCGGCTGGCAGCAGCCGGACCATCCCCCGGCCGCGGCTGCCGGGCCCTACCAGGGTGGGAGTGCCCCATACCCGGAGACGGTCGGCTACCAGGGCGGTCCCGACGCCTACCAGAACCCCCCTGCTGCTACCCGCCGCCTCCGCCCCGGCAGCGGACCAGTCCGCTGTTCATCATCGTGCCCCTCGCCGTGGTCGCCGCCATCGTGCTCGGTGTCGTGATCGCCCTCGCGGTGGGCGGCGGTGACGACACCGAGATCGCCTCCCCACCGGCCCCGACGGTGACCGTGCCCGACCTCCCGAATACCACCGCGACCGCGGCCGCCCCGACCGCGACCCCGCCAAACGGAGTGCCGAGCTGCGTTCCGGTGACGCCACAGCACGCGCCGGCGGCCGGCACCGCGACGATCGGCGGCTCCGGCACCGCCGTCGGCCGGGCCACCTCCTCGGTCAGCGACTTCGAAGCCAGGGTCACCCTCAACAGCGTCTGCTCCACCACCGGCAAGGTGACCCAGTACGGCGACGCGCCCGCCCAGGGGGCCTACTACGTCATTAACGTGACGGTCGAGGTGAGCCGCGGGTCGACGTCCGCCTCACCGTCCGATTTCTACATCCAGACCTCCGACGGCACCCGGTACGACGGCAGCTACGAGAACGTCGCGCCGCGGCTGTCGGTGTCGACTCTCAAGGCCGGGCAGCGGGTCCGGGGCAACATCGTCATCGATGCGCCACCCGGGCACGCCATCCTGAACTGGGAACCGCTGTTCGCCGTCGATCCACCGAAGTTCCAGCTCTGACCGCCGCGTAACCCTACGATCCGCCGGAACAGCCAGAACAGCCAGAACAGCCAGAACAGCCAGAACAGCCAGATCCGCGCCGGCCGGTACCCGGCTCAGCCGAGGGCGGCACGGATCCGCTCGGCCACGGCATCGAGCTCGGCCGAGTCGGGGTTGTGGTCGGCGAGCCTGAAGTCGATCTGCGTCTCGTCCTCGATCGGCAGGAGATGCACGTGGACGTGCGGGACCTCGAGCCCGGCGACGAGCGCGGCCACCCGCCGAGGTCGGAAGGCCGCGTCGATGGCGCGGCCCACCGTCGCCGCGGCGCTCCACAACGCGACCTGGAGATCATCGGGTAGATCGATCCAATGGTCAATCTCGGTGCGGGGAACGACCAGGGTGTGTCCCGGCCGGATCGGCGCGATCGTCAGGAACGCCACCACGTGCTCGTCGGAGTAGACGATGCGACCGGGAAGCTCGCCGTTGATGATCCGGGTGAAGACGCTCGACATGGCTACGACCCTATCGACCGGGTCGTCCGGCGCGTGACGACAGCACCCGATGGCCGATGGCCGTTCACCCGGCCGTCGAGCCGTCACGTTTTCCGCTGAACGCGACGGTGGTGTGGAGCACGCTTCTCCGAAACCGTGCTCCACCCTCGCCGACCCGCCGGGAACCCAACCCCGTGGGAGCCCGGCCCGCCGGGGTGTCAGACAAAGGGGCACGCGAATCCCGCCGGCCCGACCGTCATCACCCGGAACTCGTTACCCTCCGGATCCTTGAGAACGTATCCGCTCTCCCCGTCGTCGTCGTACCGGGACACCCGGCGGGCACCGAGGGTCGACAACCAGCCGATCACACGCTCCGCGTCGACGGCGTAGAGATCCAGATGAAGCCGGTTACGGCCGGCATCGCGCTTCGCCCCGGGCCTGAGGAGGAGCTTGGGTCCCGCGCCGGCCGGGTGACGCAGGATCACCCCGTCGTCACGCCAGCTCACCTCGTATCCCAATGCGGCGGACCAGAAGCGCACCATCACGTCAACGTTCGAACAGTCGACCGCGACCCGCGCCACTCGAATGCCGTTCGTCTCGAACCATGCCACCTGGGCATGGTTCCGCATTCGACGCACGCAGGCCTGCCGAGTTGGCCGCACGTTTGAGCACACGCCCCGACAGAAGCACCGGACTGCCCCGACGGGACCATAAACGGGACAACCGCGGCGAATTCTATGGCCAATACCGTCCCGTGGCACACCCAGCACCCTACGGATCAGGTATCGTTAACCATTTTCCACCGGCCCGTGACCCGGAACCTCCGTGACCCGGAACCTCCGTGACGACGTGCGGCGAGGCGGACCTGCTTTCGCCTCCGGGCCCGGCGGACAATCCGGGGCGTGAAACTGTCGGGGGTGGGGCCTACCGTGACGCCGTGCGCCCAGATCCCACCCCGGACCGTCCCCGGCCGCCCCGGCAGGGCAGGGCAGGGCAGGCTGGACGATCTCGGTCGCCCGTTGGCGGACGTGACCTTCGTCGTGTTCGACCTGGAGACGACGGGCACCTCCCCGGGAACCGACGAGATCACCGAGATCGGCGCGGTCCGGGTCCGCGGCGGCCGAATCCTCGCCGAGATGGCCACTCTGGTCCGGCCGGGCGTCGGCATCCCTCCGATGGTCTCGGTGCTCACCGGCATCACCGACGTGATGGTGGCGACGGCGCCGCCGGTCGCGCAGGTGGTGCCCACCTTCCTGGAGTTCGCCCGCGGTGCCGTTCTTGTCGCCCACAATGCCCCGTTCGACCTCGGCTTCCTGCGCGCCGCCGTCGAGCTCTGCGGCTATCCGGTGCCCGACTGGGAGTATCTGGACACGTTGCGTATCGCCCGGCGGGTGGTCACGAGAGACGAGAGTCCCGACTCCCGGCTCACGTCGCTGGCCTCACTGTTCCGCAGCCCGGTCGAACCCCGCCACCGGGCGCTGGCGGACGCCCGGGCCACCGTCGACGTGCTGCACGGGCTGTTCGAACGGCTCGGCAACGCGGGCGTGACCACCCTGGAGGACCTGCACGACTACAGCTCCCGGGTGTCGCCGGCCCAGCGACGCAAACGGCACCTGGCCGACGGCCTGCCGACGGGCCCGGGTGTCTACATCTTCCGGGACGCCGACGAACGGGCCCTGTATGTCGGCACCTCGCGTTCGGTGCGTTCCCGGGTCCGTACCTACTTCACCGCCAGCGAGCCCCGGACCCGGATGGCGGAGATGGTGGCGCTGGCTGAGCGGGTCGACGCGATCGGCTGCGCGCACGCCCTGGAGGCCGAGGTCCGGGAACTGCGGCTAATCGCCGAGTACAAGCCGCCGTACAACCGCCGATCCCGCTTCCCGGAGCGATCCGTGTACCTCAAGCTCACCGACGGGCCGTTCCCGCGGCTTTCACGGGTACGCGCCGCCCGTGACGACGCGACCTATCTCGGGCCGTTCGGCAGTGTCCGCGCCGCCGACGCCGCCGCCGAGGCGCTGCTGGCCGCGGTGCCGCTGCGCCAGTGCTCCGGGCGCCTGTCCCCGCGCGTGCGCCGGCCCGCCTGTACCCTCGCCGACCTCGGCAGATGCGGAGCGCCGTGCGACGGCCGGGAGGACATGGCGAGCTACGGCCGGCACGTCGCCCCCGCCCGGGCCGCCATCACCGGCGATCCGGGCCGAGTCATCGCCGCCTCGACGCGGCGCATCGACCGGCTGGCCGCCGAGCAGCGATACGAGGAGGCCGCCGTCCAGCGGGACCGGATGATCGCGTTCGTCCGCGCGGCCGCACGTGCCCAGCGGCTGTCGGCTCTCACCGGAGTCGCCGAGCTCGTCGCCGCGGCCCCGACCGCCGAGGCCGGCTGGGAGCTGGCCGCGGTGCGTCACGGCCGGCTGGTGTCAGCGGCGAGCGTGCCGCCCGGTGTCGATCCGCGGCCCTGGGTCGACGCCGTGGTCGCCAGCGCCGAGACGGTGCGGCCACGGCCCGGCCCGGCCCCGTGCGCCTCCGTCGAGGAGACCGAGCGCATCGCCCGTTGGCTCAGTGGGCCGGGGGTACGGCTCGTGCGGTTGGAGGGCGAGTGGAGCTGGCCGGCCGCGGGCGCCATCCGCGCCGCGGCCGGATTCGGTGCGGCCCCCGGCCGGCCGGTACGTGCGTATGACGGTGACGAGTGGTTCCCGTCGGCCTGACGTGACGTCAGGCCATGACGTCAGGACGCCACGTACTGACGCCAGCTGCTCCGTCAGGTACTCCGTCAGGCCGGACGGCTACTGCCGGCCGCCGCCGGGTGGCTGCTTCTCCTCGACGAAGAACCCGGTCACGGCCTTGCCGGCGCGGCGCGCAAGCCCCTTGCCGTGACCGTCGCCGTGCCCGTTGGCCGCCGGCAGCTCGAACCGGTCCGTCGGGACGAGCGGATGGTCGGGGATGGGAGTTGGCTTCGGGCGGTGGTCCTCCACGAACTCCCCGCTGGGAAGCTGGCGGATGATCCCGGTCTCGATGCCGTGATGCTCGATCTCGGCGTCCTTCTGGTTGAGCGCGATGCAGATCTTCTTCGTCACCGCGTAGGCGATCGGTGGCACGACGATGAGCCCGATGCGGCCGGCCCAGGTCATCGCGTTCAGCGAGATGCTGAAGGTCTTGGCGATGATGTCGTTACCGCCGGAGATCATCAGCACCAGGTAGAAGCTGATCGCCATCGCGCCGATCGCGGTCCTGGTCGGCGCCTCCCGGGGCCGCTGCAGGAGGTTGTGCGGCTTCGTGTCCCCAGCGAACCTGGCTTCCAGCGCGGGATAGAGCGCCGCCAGCGTGAACATAATGCCCGGCAGGACGGCAGTCGGCCAGAACACCGCGGGGAGGGTGTGTCCCCAGCCGCGCCATTCCCACGGCGGCATGAGCCGGGTCGAGCCGTCGAGGAAGCCGATGTACCAGTCCGGCTGGGAGGCCGCGCTGACCTTCGCCGGGTCGTACGGGCCGAACATCCAGATCGGGTTGATCTGGGCGAGACCACCGAGCAGCGCGAGCATCGCGAAGACCAGCATGAAGAACCCGCCGGACTTCACCGCGAACACCGGGAAGACCCGGTGGCCGATGACGTTGTCCTCGGTCTTGCCCGGCCCGGGGAAGTCCGTGTGCTTCTGGTGCCACAGGATGCCCAGGTGCGCGCCGATGAGCGCGAGCAGGACGCCCGGCACCAGCAGGATGTGCGTCACATAGAGCCGGGGCAGGAAGTTGACGCCCGGGAACTCCCCGTTGAAGACGAGGAACGACGTCCACGTCCCGATAATCGGGATGGACTGGGCGATCGAGGCCGCGATCCGCAGACCGGTGCCGGAGAGCAGGTCGTCCGGGAGCGAGTAGCCGGCGAAGCCCTCGAGCATCGACAGGGCGACCAGACCGATGCCGATCAGCCAGTTGGTCTCGCGAGGCTTGCGGAACGCGCCGGTGAAGAACACCCGGAACATGTGCACGACCATCGACGCGACGAAGACCAGCGCGGCCCAGTGGTGGATCTGGCGGAACACCAGACCGGCCCGGGTGTCGAAGCTGATGTCCAGCGTCGAGGCGTAGGCCCGGCTCATCTCCACGCCCTTGAGCGGGACGTAGGAACCGTTGTAGATGACCTCGGTGTTCGACGGGTCGAAGAACAGGGTCAGGTAGATGCCCGTCAGCAGCAGCACGATGAAGCTGTAGAGGGCGATCTCCCCGATCATGAAAGACCAGTGGTCGGGGAAGACCTTGTTCAGGTTGCGCCGCAGAAAGGCCTGGTTGCCGAACCGTTCGTCGAGCTCACGGTTGGCCTTCCGGATCGGGCCCGGCCGCTTGACGAACTCGGGGGCGGAGGCGGTGGTCATGAGCGCTCCCAGAAGGCGGCACCGACGGGCTCGTGGTAGTCACCGTCACGGGCGTAGAGGAACCCGGCATTGTCCGCGGCGATGGCAAGCTGCGGCAGGGACCGGCTGGCCGGCCCGAAGATCGCCCGGCAGCCGTCCCGCACGTCGAAGACGGACTGGTGGCAGGGGCAGAGCAGATGATGGGTCTGCTGTTCGTACAGGCTGACCGGGCAGCCGGCGTGCGTGCAGATCTTGGAGTAGGCAACGTGGCCGTCGACGCCCCAGTCCTCCCGGCCCTTGCGGGGGCGGTCGACCCCCGGTGGCAGCCGGATGAGGATCGTCGTGCTGTCGGCCTTGGTCTGGATATCGGTCTTCGGCTGGTACGCGACGGTGCCGTCGGCCTCGGTCACCGGAACGGCCGGGAATACGGTCTCGATGCCGCCGATGGCGACGTCGCCGAGCTTGACGTAACGGCCGTCCTCCGTGACGAGGCGGGCACCCTTCACCCAGCTCGTGTGGTCGAGCTTCTTGCCCGGCTTGGCGTTCGTCAGGTTCAGCAGCGGCACCACGATCAGCCCGCCGAGCACGGTGCCAGCCCCGAGCAGGGTGCGGCGCAGCAACGGGTAGCGCGCGAGGCCGGTGTCGGCGAACCCGGCCGCGATCTCCTCCTCGGTGACGGCGATCTCCTCCTTCGAGGAGGCGAACGCGTGGCGCTCCTGCACGGCCTGCTCGTGCGGCATCAGCCGCTTGGCCCACAGGATCAGGCCGATGCCGAGCCCACCAACGGCGAGGCCCAGCGCGGCCCCGAGGGAGGGGGTGTAGTACGCCTTGTGCTTGTCACCGACGAAATTGGTGACGACGAACCCGACGGTGCCGATCACCGAGATCAAGAACCAGCCGGCGATCAGCCGCTCCGCCCGCCGCTCGGCCCGGCGGTCCACGTCCTGCGCGCGCGGCGGACGGACGGTCACCCCGCCGGCGGCCCGTTCCCCGTAGGTCGGCTGGATAACCCCCGCCCGCGGGCGAACGGCCGTGGTCCCGGGCTCACGGGTCGAGTCGGTCTGGTGGGGCGGCGTGCCCAGGGCCTCCGGGCCGTCCGGCGTCCCGGCCGGGACGTCCGGGCCGCCGGCAGACACCCCGGATCCCCCGGCGGGCTGGCCGGAGGTGTCCACCGGGTGCTTCGCCCTTCTGAAGATGCTGCTCATCGAGTCCTGCTCAGATTCATCGGCCGGTTCGCCCTGGTAGCCCGGGTAGTGCATACGCCGGTCCCTCGGGACGGACGGCTGGTCCGCACCGGAATCCGCCGGCCCCGGCGTTCCTGGGCCCGTCTGGTCACTCCACTCATACCTTCTGCCTCGCTCCGATCCACAGGCACACGCCCAGCAGGGCACCGACGCCCACCAGCCAGGCCAGCAGCCCCTCGGGCACCGGACCGTAGTTACCGAGGCTGTGCCCACCGGCGCTCGGCGTTTCCTTCATGTGCCTGATGTAGGCCGCGATCGCGATCGCGGCCTCCTCGTTGAGCTGGCGCGGGCCGAACACCGGCATCGACTCCGGCCCGGTCCGCATGGCCTCGACGACCTGCACCGGGGTGGACTCATTCAGCGAGGGGGCGAACTTGCCGTAGGTCAGCGGCGCACCCTGACCGACGGCCTGGTGGCACTGCGCGCAGTTGGCCCGGTACAACTCGCCGCCGTGCGACAGATCGGCGTCGTTGAGCGCCGCGTCCGTGACCTTCGGTATCTCCTCGCCGCCGCCAAGGCTCTGGATGTACGCGGCGAGCTGGTCGATCTGGGTCGCCGAGTAGATCGGGGGCTTGCGGTCGGCCTGCGCGGCGGGGGCGGCCAGCGGCATCCGGCCGGTCGACACCTGGAAGTCCACCGCGGCGGCGCCGACGCCGATGAGGCTGGGCCCGGTGTTCGTGCCCTGCGCTCCCAGCCCGTGGCAGGTCGAGCAGCCCTGCAGGTACAGCGCCCGGCCCTGCCGGACCGCCTCGTTGGCGTCCGGGGTCTGCGCGGCGTTGCCGCCCGGCGCGAGCACCGTCCACAGCACCCCCGTGGCCAGCAGGCCGAGGACCATGACCAGCGCGGAGGACCTCCGGCGACGACGCGCGGGCGAACGGCGCCCGCCCGAGAACCGCTTCGTGGCGGCGACCGGCACCGAGGATCGCGACGCCGCAGTGCCCGGCGCGGGGGTGCCCGGCGCGGGGGTGCCCGGCGCCGGAGTACCCGACGGTGGGATGCCCGACGGCGTGCCCGAGGATGACGAGGTGCCCGAGGATGCAGTCATGTCGCTCACTGGAGGAGGTAGATGGTCGCGAAGAGGGCGATCCAGACAACGTCGACGAAGTGCCAGTAGTACGACACGACGATCGCCGAGGTCGCCTTCTCCGGCGTGAAGCGCCCGTACATCGATCGGCCCAGCACCATCAAGAAGGCGACGAGACCGCCGATCACATGGAGCCCGTGGAAACCGGTGGTCAGGTAGTACACCGATCCGTAGGCGTGCGACGCCATCGTGAACTTGTTCTCGCTGAAGTACTCGTTCACCTGGCCGCCGACGAACACCAGACCCATGATCAGCGAGATCAGGTACCAGCGCCGTAGCCCGTACACGTCACCACGCTCGGCGGCGAACACGCCGAGCTGGCAGGTGACGCTGGACAGAACGAGGATCACGGTGAAGAACAACGCGTACCCGACGTGCAGCTCCACGGGTCCGTGTTCGGATCCGGCAGGGTCGCCGGTAGCCGGCGGCCAGTTGCCGCTGTTGACCGAACGGATCGTGAAGTACATCGCGAACAGGGACGCGAAGAACATCAGCTCCGATGACAGCCACACGACCGTGCCAACCGAGACCATCGAGGGACGGTTGGCCGTCGGGTGCGGTGGAGGAGCCTTCTCGAGGACGGGGGCTGAGGCCACGTCGGTCATTCTGGCACGGGACGGCCCACGCGCCACCGTAGGTTCGACGTTCGGTAGGACTACGACCCGTCGATGACCGCCCCGGATCATCGTGGCGGCTGCCTCGCGTGCCCGGCAAAGCCCTGCCGCAACTGGAAAAACGCAGGTCACAGCGATGTCAGTCGGCCTACGAACGATGCGGAGCGACAAGGCTGACCCGGCCGATGTTGCGTGCCTCACCCGCGACGCACCGGCCCGCCAGCGCCGTTCGGCGGGCACGGTCGAGCCAACACGGACACCCCCGACCGCGACGTGGCCCCCGACCGCGACGTGACGTGACGCCGGGCGGGCCTCAGCCGGACATCGCGGCGAGCGCCCGCAGGCCGTCCGCCGGCAGGGCGATGCCGCCCTCCGAGCCGGGATCGACCGCGAGCAGGAGATCATCGGACGGCCAGATCCGGCCCAGTGCTGCCACCTGGACCGTGCGGTAACGCGCCACCTCCGGCAGCGCCTCGGCCAGGCGTTGCTCAGAGGTGAACGTCGGGACGAACTGGGTGCCGTCCTGCCGGTCGGCCACCGGCAGCTGCAGGACGCTGTCGTCCTCCTCCGACAGATCGGTGATGTCGTTACCGAGGTCGGGCAGCAGGACCTCGGCGACGGCGAGATCGCCGAGCGCCGCTCGCTCGTCCTTACCTTCGGCGAGGCGGTGCAGCGCGGCCCGCGCGGCCGTGCCCTGCGCGGAGGGGACGCCGGCCGGGACAGCGGCGCCGGGGCGGGTGCGGTCGGGACGTAGCTGGTCATCGGTCACGGGTGGCTCCCTGACGTGGATGAACGTGCTGACGTTGACGGGTGGGCGGACGTGCCGACACGGACGCGTGCCCTAGGTGTTCCGCCTACCCATCCCGCCGCGCGCGAACCGACTGCCCGCGGACGTGTCCGACCTCACCCGCGACCGGGGACCCGCGACCGGCCGTGACCGTGACCGTGACCGGCTGCGACCGGCTGCGACCGGCTGCGACCGGCCGTGACAGGTCGGCGCCGGCCGAGTGGGCCGGTCAGGACCGCAACGCGAGATCCGCGATGAGGGCACGCCGGGTGGCTCCGGTCAACGGCGTCGCCTCGCTGTACTCCGGGTGTTCCACGACGAGCTCGACCAGCACTTCGGGGTCGCGGAAAGCATCCCGGAGCGAATCGGTCAGCGCGAAGCGCACCATGTGCACGGAGACGGTCTCAGTGGTCACATCGGGATCCTCGTCAAGGCCGGGGATCTCCTCGCCCGCCACCCGGGTCCCGCCGATCTCCAGGGCGAAACTGTGCTGCAGCCCGGCAAGCCGCCCCAACTCCTCGCGGACAGTCTCCAGAACCGAGAGCTCGATGAACACCGTCGCCGTGAGGACGTGGCTGGAGGGCAGCAGGCGGGAGTACGCATCGATCTCGTGGGCGACGTCGGCGGAGGCGGTCAGCCGCTCGGTGTAGACCATCTCCTGCACCTGGTAGCGCAGCGTCTGCTCGTTGTCGAACTCGAGGACGACGATGTCCCCGACCCGTACCCGGCGTTCGGCGCGCACCAGGATCATCTGACTGCGCAGCCGCGGCCGGCGCTCCGCGTACGCCTGGTGGTCGGTGGTGATGTCGGCGATGGTCAGCGCCATCGTGCGATCTCCTGTCCGGAAATGCTGGGATCCGTGAACGGGCGAGCGGTCCAGGAACGGCCGAGGGCCCACGGCGCGGGAGCGACGATACGGGCCGGGGTGGCGACGGGGACTACTGGCATCGCCCCGCCACCCCGGCCCGGTCGATCGAGAAACCCCGACGATCAGGCGTCGGCCGTCTCCTCGGCCGACAGCGCGTCGAGGGCCTTCTTGAACCGACCGGCGTGGGTCTTCTCCGCCCGGGCGAGGGTCGAGAACCAGTCCGCGATCTCCTCGAAGCCCTCCTCGCGGGCGGTCTTGGCGAAGCCGGGGTACATGGCAGTGAACTCGTAGGTCTCGCCGGCAACGGCGCTGACCAGGTTCTTCATGGTCGTGCCAAGGGGCTCGCCCGTCGCCGGGTCGCCGACCTCCGCGAGGAAATCCAGGTGCCCGAAGGCGTGCCCGGTCTCGCCCTCCGCGGTGTCGCGGAACAGCGAAGATGCGTCGGTCAGCCCCTCGATGTCGGCCCGGCGGGCGAAGTAGAGGTAACGCCGGTTCGCCTGGCTCTCGCCGGCAAACGCCTCCTTGAGGTTCTCGTGGGTCTTGGTGCCGTCAAGCTTCGGCATGAAGTGCTCCTTGTGGATGGGTGTTCACTATTGACCGGTCCTGTCCGCGCCGCGGGCCGGGCCGGAGCCGTTCGCCTGACAATCCGGGCACAGCCCCCGGAACTGCAGGTCGTACCCGGTGATGGCGAATCCCGAGCGGCACGCGATCTCCGCCATCATCCCGTCGGGGACGGGGTGATCAATGTCGACCGCCCGACGGCATCCGCCACAGACCACGTGGTCGTGACGACTCGTGTTGGCGTCGTACCGGGCCGCCGGGCCGCCGCCCAGGCGCAGCTCGATCGCTCGACCGGCGGACACCAGCAACGCCAGTGTGCGGTATACGGTCGCGCTGCCGATCCCCGGGGACACGGTCCGCACCCGTTCGTAGACCTCGGCCGCGGTCGGATGGTCGCGGGCCGCCGCCAGCACCGCCAGCACGGCCATCCGCTGCGAAGTGAGACGAAGATCGGTCTGGTTGTTCATAGGATCACGCCCGTCGTACGGCGGTGGAACGCCCCGGGCCGCCGGCGGCGGCGATCGAGGCGTCACGCGGTCCGGCCGGCATCAGGGTCCACCGATTGAGAACGAGTTTCAGTATCACTCCTGCGACGATCCGAAGGCAACCAGGGGTCTGTGATCCCGGCCCCACCCGGCCCGGCGAGGACCCGGCGGGCGACGCGACACGGGTCACGTCCGACGGTCCGCGGGAGGTAGCCTGCACGGGACAACTCTCACATGGCAGCGTCCACTTCCGAGGTGCCCGGATGTCCGGGGTACCTGGGAGCCCGAGGTGCCTGGAGGGCGGTCCGCAGTTCACCGCTGGCCGGCTCACCGCCGGTCGGCGATGGTCACCTCTCGCGAAAGGCCCGCGGACGACATGATCACCATCCTCGTCTACGCCGACCGAGCGGATGTGCGCGAACACGTCCGGAACGCGATCGGCCGTCTCCCCGCCGCTGGCCTCGGTCCGATTGAGTTCGTCGAGGCCGCCGACGCCCCCGAGGCGATCGGCGTGGTCGATCATCACGAGGCGGATCTGTGCATCTTCGACGCGGAGGCCACCCCCAGCGGCGGCATGGGGCTCTGCCGGCAGCTGAAGAACGAGGTCATCAACTGTCCGCCGACCATCCTGCTGGTCGCCCGCCCGGACGATCGCTGGCTCGCCACCTGGTCCCAGGCGGATGCGGTGGTCACCCATCCGATCGACCCGGGTCTGCTCACCGAGGCGGTCGTGACACTGCTGCGGGCGCGTGCCGGCGGCGCCGTGGCCCGTCAGCCGCTCACCGGCGCCCAGCTCGCCCACTGAGATCCAGGGCTTCCGAGATATGACCACCGTTAGCGCATCCCACTCCTACACCGGCCGCTCCCCCGTCGGCGCTCCCCCCGCCGGGGCTCTCCCGACCGTCGAGACGAGCTGGCCGGAGCTGATCGGGGCGTTGCTGGCGGGCGAGTCCCTGGACTCCGCGTGCACCGCCTGGGCGATGCACCAGATCATGGCGGGGGCCGCCTCGCCCGCGCAGGTGGCCGGGTTCGCGGTAGCGCTGCGGTCCAAAGGGGAGACGCCGGAGGAGATCGCCGGCCTGGTAGGGGCCATGCTGGCCAGTGCCACGCCCCTGAGCCTGTCCGAGCAGGTACGGGCCCGCGCCGTGGACACCTGCGGGACCGGCGGCGACCGTTCCCACACCGTGAACCTGTCGACGATGGCCGCGCTGGTCGTCGCCGGCGCGGGTGTGCCGGTGGTCAAGCACGGCAACCGGGCCGCGTCGTCATCCTGCGGCTCGGCGGACCTGCTCGCGGAGCTCGGTGTCGTGGTCGACCTGCCGCCAGCCGGCGTCGAGGCGTGCCTGGCTACGGCAGGCATCGCCTTCTGCTTCGCCCAGGTCTTCCACCCGGCGATGCGGCACGTCGGCGGGGTCCGGCGCGAGATCGGCGTGCCCACCGCGTTCAACATCCTCGGGCCGCTGAGCAACCCGGCCCGCCCCGGCGCGCAGGCGATCGGCGTCGCCGACGCGCGGCTCGCTCCCGTCGTCGCCGGGGTGCTGGCCGACCGGGGCACCCGGGCGCTGGTGTTCCGCGGCGACGACGGGCTCGACGAGCTCACCCCGGTGACGACGTCCGCCGTGTGGGTCGTCGCGGCCGGCGCCGGACAGCCGCGCCGCGAGCGGTTCGACCCCCGCGACGTCGGCATCCACGTCGCGGACCGCGCCGCGCTGCGCGGCGCGGACGCCCGTTACAACGCCGCCGTCACCCGGTCGGTGCTCGCCGATGAGCCCGGACCCGTCCGCGACGCGGTCCTGCTCGCCGCCGCCACCGCCCTGGTCGCCGCGGCCGGCCCCTCCGACGCCCCCGTCACCGAGCAGATCGGCGCCGCCCTGCCCCGGGCGGCCGAGGCGGTGGACTCCGGCGCCGCCCGGGCCGTCCTGGATCGCTGGGTGACCGCGAGCCAGGCCGCCGCCGCAGCGGTCGACACGGCGGTGGCCACGGCTCCCTGAGCGGGCCTTGGGAAGGGGGACCCCCCGACCCGGGCGGGATCAGTCCTCGGGCACCGGCGGGTGCCAGAAGTTCTCGAAGACCAGGCAGGTCACGAACACCACGACCAGAAGCGCACCGAGAACAATCAGCCAGACGCCGAAGACGAGGCCCATGGCCGCCGTCACCGAGCTGGCCCCGATGAAGAACGGGTAGTAGCTGCCCGGGGTGAAGTGCCCGAGCTCCCCCGCCCCGTCGGCGATCTCCGCATCCGGCAGGTCCTGCGGGCGCATGCCGATCCGCCGGCCAGTGAAGACCAGGTAGCCGCCGACGAGCAGGCCGAGCCCCGTGGTGAGGGTCAGCGCGGCCGTGCCGGTCGGGTCCTTCGACCAGAACCAGTACACCAGCGCGGCGGCCCCGGCGAACACCCCGAAGAAGTTGAAGATGATGCCTTCCACCTTCATGCCATGGCCGCCTTAACTGATCTCGGGAGTCGCGTGGTAGTCGACCCGGCCAATCGTGGCCGGATAGTGCAGGTCGAAGGCCGGGCGTTCGGAGCGGATGCGCGGCAGCGCCC
>NZ_CDWRCK010000002.1:25163-31188 GCF_977927595.1 Frankia sp. CcWB3 | reverse complement strand
CCGTCCAGAAATGGATCTTCCCGAGCCGGTCGTTCATCATCCGGCCCGTGACCTTCGGGAACCAGAAGTAGGTGCCGGCGTAGGCGGCGAACACCACGGTCCCGAAGATGACGTAGTGGAAGTGACCGACGACGAAGTAGCTGTCGCTGACATGGAAGTCGATCGGCGGGCTGGCCAGCAGCACCCCGGTCAGGCCACCGAACAGGAAGGTCACTAGGAAGCCGACGCAGAACAGCATCGGCGTCTCGAAGGTGAGCTGCCCGCGCCACATCGTGCCGATCCAGTTGAAGAACTTCATCCCGGTCGGCACCGCGATGAGGAAGGACAGGAAGGCGAAGAAGGGCAGCAGCACCGCGCCGGTGACGAACATGTGGTGCGCCCACACCGCGACGGACAGGGCGGCGATGCCGATGGTGGCGAAGACCAGACCCTTGTAGCCGAACAGCGGCTTGCGGGAGAAGACCGGCAGAATCTCGCTGACGACGCCGAAGAACGGCAGGGCGAGGATGTAGACCTCGGGGTGGCCGAAGAACCAGAACAGGTGCTGCCAGAGCAGCGCGCCGCCGTTGGCGGCGTCGAACACGTGCGCGCCGAAGCGCCGGTCGGCCTCCAGGGCGAGCAGCGCCGCGGCGAGCACGGGGAAGGCGACCAGCACGAGGATCGAGGTCACCAGGAAGTTCCAGCAGAAGATCGGCAGCCGGAACATCGTCATGCCCGGGGCCCGCATCGTCAGGATCGTCGTGATCATGTTGACGGCGCCGAGGATGGTGCCCAGACCAGACACCGTCAGCCCCAGGATCCACAGGTCCGACCCGGCCCCCGGCGAGTACACCCCGTTGTTCAGCGGCGAGTAGGCGAACCAGCCGAAGGACGCCGACCCGTTCGGGGTCAGGAACCCGAAGATCACCGTCAGGCTGCCGAACAGGAAGAACCAGTAGGACAGCGCGTTCAGCCGCGGGAACGCCACGTCCGGCGCGCCGATCTGCAGCGGCACTAGGAAGTTCCCGAACGCGAAGGCGATCGGGGTCGCGAACATGAGCAGCATCAGCGTGCCGTGCATCGTGAACAGCTGGTTGTACTGCTCGTTGGAGAAGTGCTGCAGCCCCGGGCGGGCCAGCTCCGCCCGGATCATGATGGCCATGAGGCCGGCGACGATGAAGAACACGAACGACGTGACGAAGTACATGACGGCGATGTCCTTGTGGGACGTCGTCCGCAGATAGCCGAGCAGGTTCGTCCGCCGGGGGATGTGGGGGGCCGGGGAGTCGGCGTGCCCGACACCCGGTTCTTGTACGAGGGTCACTGTCCACTCCCGGTGGTTGCGGTGGTGGCGGCGGTCCCGGTCGTCGACGCGGCCGGCGTCGCCGAGATCACCGCGTTCTCCCGGTCCGCGATGAACGTGTCGTACTCGGCCTGCGGCACGACCTTCACATAGAAGTTCATCCGGTCGTGGTCCGTCCCGCACAGTTCGGCGCATCGACCGATGAAGGTGCCGGTCTTCGTGACGGTCAGTTCGAACTGGTTCACCCGGCCGGGGATGACGTCCCGCTTGAACAGGAACTCCGGCACCCAGAACGAGTGGATGACGTCCGGCGAGCTCTCCACGAAACGGATCGAGCGGTTCTGCGGCAGCACGAGCACCGCCGGCTCACCGGGGCGACCGGTGACCTCGATCGGGTTGGCACCCTGCCGGCCGGATCCGGTGTCGAGGTACTTGAACTGCCAGTTCCACCGGAAGGCGATCACGTCGACGGTGACGTCGGGCTTCGACGAAAGCTTGGTGACCTCGGTCTCGTCCCGGGCCGTGTAGAAGAACAGCCCGGCCACGATCACCACCGGCACGACGGTGTAGAGCACCTCGACCGGCAGGTTGTAGCGCACCTGGCGGGGAAGTACGTCGCTGCGTTTCCGGAAGGCGATGACCGCGTAAAAGATCATTCCCCAGACGAGCACACCGACGGCGAGCGCCGCGATCGCCGAACCCTGCCAGATGTTGAGAAGGCGCGGCGTGTGGTTCGTCACGCCCTCGGGATAGCCGAATGTGGGCCTGTCGCAGGCGGTCGCCATGATCCCCACGACAGCGAGCGCGGCACTGAGACGCAGGACACGCCGAAGCGGCCGGATGTGCCGCGTCCCGTGCACGCCGACCGCGGACACCGCGGCTGCGCGTGTGTCGGAGCCAGCCGGCGTCGTCGGCGTGTCCTCGACATCCGCGAGCGACGGCCGGGTCCGACCGAAGGATCTCCTCACCAGGTCCTGCCTCCCACGACGAGCGGGCCGCGGCCGCGGGGGCGGACAGCGTTCGTCCCCGCGCGCGAGACCCCCTGGAAACGCCATGTCGCCCCGCCGATCCAACCGGACGACATGCTGTCTTCGACACGCTGTAGATGGTGCGGCAGCAGCGTATCTCAGCGGCCGCGAACCTTCTCGCCTCAGGCCCCCGTCAGCGCCTGTGACGCACGCCCCTCCCGGCCGTTCACGGCGTACCGTTTCACAGGTGCCGGCCTATCTCGACCACGCGTCGACCACGCCGCTGCACCCTGCCGCGCGCGAGACTCTGCTAGTGGCCCTTCAGGATGGCTGGGCCGACCCGGCACGGTTGTATCGGGAGGGCCGCCGGGCGCGCATGCTGCTCGACGCGGCGCGCGAGACCGTCGCGAGCGTACTCGGGGCTCGGCCGGACGAGATCAGTTTTCCCGCGAGCGGGTCGGCGGCGGCGCATCTGGCCCTGCTGGGCACGGCGGCGGCCCGGCGGCGCGCGGGTGACGTCGTCATGGTCAGCGCGGTCGAGCACTCCAGCGTCCTGCACGCTGCGCAGCGGCACGAACAGGCCGGTGGACGGGTCGTCAGGGTCGGTGTGGATCATCTTGGCCGGATCGACCCCGCCGGCTTCACCCCCGTCGCCGGTACCGCCGTCGCCAGCCTCCAGCACGCCAACCATGAGGTCGGGACCATCCAGCCGGTCGCCGAGGTCGCCGAACGGATGCGCGCCGCCGGGGTGCCGCTGCACACCGATGCCGCCGTGACAGTCGGCCACATCCCCGTCGACCTGGCCGACCTCGGGGTGGATCTGCTCACCGCGAGTGCCCACAAGTTCGGCGGACCACCCGGGGTGGGCGTTCTCGCCGTGCGCACCGGGACCCGCTGGCGCAGTCCCGGTCCCGTCGACGAGCGGGAGGGCGGTCGGGTTGCGGGCTATCCGAACGTCCCCGCCGTCGCCGCCGCCGCCACGGCGCTGAGCGCCCGGGCGGGTGAACTCGCCGCGGAGGCGCCCCGGCTCGCCGGCTACGTGGCCGAGCTGCGCCGCCGGCTGCCCGAACTCGTCGACGGCGTGGAACTACTCGGCGACCCGGACCGGGCAGCGACGGTTCCGCACATCAGCGCGTTCTCCTGCCTCTACGTCGAGGGCGAGGCACTGCTGACCGAGCTCGACCGGGCCGGAATCGCCGTGAGCTCCGGGTCGAGCTGCACATCCGACACCCTGGCCCCGAGCCATGTCCTGGTCGCCATGGGCGCGTTGACGCACGGCAACCTGCGGATCTCCTTCGGCCGCGAGTCGACCCGGGCCGACCTCGACGCCCTGCTGACGGCGCTGCCCGCGGCCGTGCGCGCCGTGCGGGACCGGCTGGACGCCGCCGGGCTTTGACGCCGACAATCCGATGACGGAACAGCCGCACACGGTCGACTCGCGAGGACGGCGCTGCCCGCTGCCGATCATCGATCTGGCCCGCGCCTTCGGCGGGATTCCGGTGACCGGCACCATCACGCTCTGGGCCGACGATCCCGCCGCCGGCGCGGACGTCGTGGCCTGGTGCCGGCTGCGGGGTCAGGAGCTGGTGGGCGTCTCCCCGCTCCCGGAGGGCGGGGAGGCGTTCGTCATCCGGCGGCTTGTATAATCTTCCGGCTCAGATTGTCGGCAGATGCTCGGCGATCTCGGCGGCGGCGTCGGAACCGTAGGCCTCGGTGAGACGCTTAAGCACCTCCGACGGCTCCACCGTGTACTCCTGGGTGCCGATCGTCTCCAGGACCAGGGTGGCGAGCAGGGAGCCGACCTGGGCGGAGCGTTCGAGCGAGAGGTCCCAGGACCGGCCGGCGAAGAACCCAGCCCGGAAGGCGTCCCCGACTCCGGTGGGATCCGGGGTGGCGCGGGCGGGAACGACCGGGACCCGGATGGGGTCGCTCTCCGGGGCCTCGATGACCGCACCATCCTTGCCGTGCGTGGTCACCCGGACGCCGACCCTGGCCAGGATCTCCTCGTCCGACCAGCCGGTCTTGCTGGCGAGCAGCGCCTTCTCGTACTCGTTACAGAACAGGTAGGCCGCACCGACGACGAGCTCGCGGATCTGCGGGCCCTCCATGATCGCGAGCTGCTGGGAGATGTCCGCCGCGAACGGATATCCCCGCTGTCGGCACTCCTCGCTGTGGCGCAGCATCGCCCCGGGGTCGTTGGGGCTGACGATCACCATGTCCAGGCCGCCGAACCGCTCGGCGATCGGCCTCAGCTCGATGTCGGCGGCCTCACTCATCGCACCCGGGTAGAAGGACGCGATCTGGTTGAGGTCCTCGTCGGTGGTGCAGACGAACCGCGCGGTGTGCGCGATCTCGCTGACCCGCACGGAGGCGGTGTCCACACCGTGCCGGTCGAGCCAGGAACGGTAGTCGGCGAAGTCCTCGCCGACCGCGCCGACGAGGATCGGGCGCAGGCCCAGCCGGCCCAGGCCGAAGGCGATGTTGGCCGCCACTCCGCCCCGCCGGATCACGAGCTCGTCGACGAGGAAGGACAGCGAGACCCGCTCAAGCTGGTCGGCGAGCAACTGCTCGGCGAACCTTCCAGGAAAGCGCATGAGGTGGTCGGAGGCGATGGAACCAGTCACGGCGATACGCACGATCAAGGAGCTTACCGGCCTGCCCCGAAGCCCGGAACCACCGGCTCGCGCTGGTTCACACGCGTCATTACGGAGGCGTCAGATCGCGGTGTCCCGTGATTCCGGCGGCCCGCAGGCAATGGACCCGCAGGCAATGGAAACGACGGATACCGACACAAGCGGATACCGACACAACACATGCGGGAGAGCCCGGTCCGACGAACAAAGGTCGGACCGGGCTCTCCCGAACGTTCCGGTCTGATCAACCGGTCACCGAACCGCGCCCCGGGGCTCGCGCCGAGACGCGGCCCGAGCAGGAGGTGCGGCCCGGTGCTCAGCGCATCAGTGGAACGAGTCGCCGCAGGCGCAGGAACCCTGGGCGTTCGGGTTATCGATGGTGAAACCCTGCTTCTCGATCGTGTCGACGAAGTCGATCGTCGCCCCGCCGAGGTACGGGGCACTCATCCGGTCCACCGCCACCTTGACACCGGAGAAGTCGAGGACGGTGTCGCCGTCGAGGGACCGCTCGTCGAAGAACAGCTGGTAGCGCATGCCCGAGCAGCCTCCGGGCTGCACCGCGATACGCAGCTTGAGGTCATCCCGACCCTCCTGCTCAAGCAGGGTCTTCACCTTGCCTGCGGCGGTGTCGGTGAGGACGACGCTCGAGGACTGCGTCGCGGGTGCGGTGGTGTCCTGAACGGTCATAGGGACTACTCCTGCCCTTGGTGGACGTGCCTGGCAAGCCAGGCCACTAGTTCCGGTTGACTTGTACGCAGGGCGCCGCCGACCATCCGGCGCACACCCCCCGGGCACGGCACTGCCACTGTGCCGACATCCATGCCCAACACCGTCGGCCGGGATCCGCTTCCTATGGTAGCGATGCCGGCGCGGGCCAACCACGTCGAGATCCCGACCATGCTTGGAGACGGTGGTCACTCCCGTTCACGTTAGTGACCTTCGTCTGGCCGCCAGCTGACCACGAAGAGCTCGGCATACGATGGCGCCGGGAGTTAGAGTCTCATCGACCATTCGTGGACGGGTCCGGCGGGATCGTTCGATCGGCCGCCGCGGACGACGAGGCGGCCAGGCCGAGGGCCGGTCGACCGGAGGAGTGCCATGACCACCAACCCGGCCCTGCGGCGCGACCCGATCCCTGCTCG
>NZ_CDWRCK010000002.1:4911-24849 GCF_977927595.1 Frankia sp. CcWB3 | reverse complement strand
CGGCCCGGCCCTCGACCGGGTCGGTGTGACTCCGTCACCGCTGGCCCTGCTGCTACTCGGACGCCAGGCCGACCCGGCCAGCGAGCGTGGCGTGGACTGTCCGGGTGAACTCCCCCCGGCGGCCGATCCGACCCTCACAGCCCGCGCCGCGGCGGCGAAGCGGGCGCTGGGTGATCGGGCATTCATCCTCGGGCACCACTACCAACGCGACGAGGTCATCGCTTTCGCCGACGTGACCGGCGACTCGTTCAAGCTGGCCCAGCAGGCCGCCGCGCGGCCGCAGGCCGAGGCGATCGTCTTCTGCGGCGTGCACTTCATGGCGGAAAGCGCCGACATCCTTACCGGCGCGCACCAGCAGGTGATCCTGCCGGACCTTGCCGCCGGCTGCTCGATGGCGGACATGGCCACAGCCGAGCAGGTCGAGCAGGCCTGGGACGATCTGCTCGACGCGGGAGTCGCCGCCGGCACCGTTCCAGTGAGCTACATGAACTCCTCGGCCGCGATCAAGGCGTTCACCGGGCGCCACGACGGGACGATCTGCACATCGTCGAACGCCAGGCGCGCGCTGGAGTGGGCCTTCGGCGAGCGTGGGGGCGCCCGGGTGCTCTTCCTGCCGGACCAGCACCTCGGCCGCAACACCGCCATCGGGGAGCTGGGGATGAGCGAGCAGGACTGCGTCGTCTACGACCCCCGCAAGCCCTCGGGAGGACTGACCAGCCGGCAGCTGCGCGAGGCGAAGATGATCCTCTGGCGGGGTCACTGCTCGGTACACGGCCGGTTCACCCGCGATAGTGTCGACGAAGTCCGCCGCCGGATCCCCGGGGTGACGGTGCTCGCCCACCCGGAGTGCCGGCGGGAGGTCGTCACCGCGGCCGACCTCGTCGGCTCGACCGAGTACATCATCTCGGTCGTCGATGCCGCTCCCGCCGGATCGGCGTTCGCGATCGGTACCGAGCTGAACCTGGTGCAGCGGCTGGCGACGAGGCACCCTGACCAGACCGTGGTCTTCCTGGACCGTACGGTGTGTTTCTGTTCCACCATGAACCGGATCGACATGCCCCACCTCGTGTGGGCGCTGGAGTCCCTCGTGCGGGGTGAGACGGTGAACCGCATCACCGTCGACCCGGACATGGCCACCTATGCCCGGAAGGCTCTCGACCAGATGTTGGCGCTGCCCTGATGGCTCTGCTGAAACGACGCGGCTCCGCCGGCTCCGATGCCGGCTCCGGTCCCATCGCCGGGGATCCGATCGCCGAGCAGGTGGAGAGGGCCGAACAGGAGAAGGTCGCCGATCCGCGGCGCACGGCGGCCAAGGGCCGACCCACGCCCCGCCGGGCGGAGGCGCGGGCCGCCCGTACGAAGCCCGGTGGGGCGCTCGGCGCCCCGGCGAACAAGCAGGAGGCGCGGGCGGCGCGACGCAGGCAGAGCCAGGAGTACCGCGCGGCGATGATGTCCGGCGACGTCAGCCGGCTGCCACCGCGTGAACGCGCGCCCGAGCGCGTGCTGGCCCGCGACTTCGTGGACACGCGGATCAACGTCGGGTCGTTCTTCCTGCCGATCGCCATCGTCTACTTCGTCGGCGGACTGGTCCCGAACGCATCGATCAAGCTGGCCGCGACCCTGCTGATGCTGCTCGGGATCGTCGCGGTCGTCATCGACTCGCTCCTGCTCTCCTGGCAGGTGAGCCGGCGCGTCGCGGAGAAGTACCCGGACTCCCGGGTGCGGGTGCGGGCCTACGCCGTGCAGCGCGCGCTACTGCCGCGGCGCTGGCGACTCCCCCGCCCGCGGGTCTCCCGCTCCGGCCCGCGCCCCTGATCGACGGTCAGGGCCGACGGTCAGGGCCGACGGCTAAGGTCGTCACGTGAAGCATCGACGTCTCGGGCGCAGCGGCCTGTCGGTCAGTGAGATCTCCTACGGCAACTGGATCACCCATGGTGACCAGATCGAGGCGGATGCGGCGACCGCCTGTGTGCGTGCCGCCCTCGACGAGGGCATCACCACATTCGACACCGCGGACGTCTACGCCGGTACCCGCGCCGAGAGCGTCCTGGGCGAGGCGCTGCAGGGCGTGCGCCGGGAGTCCTACGAGCTGTTCACCAAGGTCTACTGGCCCACCGGCCCGGGCGAGAACGACAAGGGCCTCGGTCGCAAGCACATCATCGAGTCCGCGCACGCCTCGCTGCGCCGTCTGCGCACCGACCACCTCGACCTCTACCAGGCACACCGGTACGACCCAACGGTGCCGGTCGAGGAGACCCTGCGGGCCTTCGACGACCTCGTCCGCGCCGGCAAAGTGCTCTACGTCGGCGTGTCCGAGTGGAGCGCCGAGCAGATCAGCGACGCCGTCCGGCTGGCCGGCGAGCTGGGGCTGGACCGCATCATCTCCAACCAGCCGCAGTACTCGATGCTGTGGCGGACCATCGAGGCCGACATCGTGCCCGTCAGCCGGAAGGCCGGGATCTCCCAGATCGTCTGGTCGCCGATCGCCCAGGGCGTGCTCACCGGCAAGTACCTGCCCGGTCAGCCACCGCCGACCGGCAGCCGGGCCACCGGTGGAACCGGTTCCACCTTCATCTCCCGGCTGCTGCGCGACGACGTGCTGACCGCGGTGCAGGAGCTGCGGCCGATCGCCGCGGACGCCGGGCTGTCGATGGCGCAGCTCGCCATCGCCTGGGTGCTGCAGAACGACAACGTCGCCTCAGCGATCATCGGCGCATCCCGGCCGGAGCAGGTACGGGAGAACGTCAAGGCTGCCGGCGTGACGCTCGACGCGGTGCTGCTCGATCGGATCGACGACGTGCTCGCCAAGGTCGTCACCCGGGCCTGACCCGGGCCTGCCTCCAGGCCTGGCCCCGGGCCCGCCGGCTGCCCCGGATCGAATCGGATCGAATCAGCCAGGTTGGTCGTCGGCCGGGTCGGTTCGGCGGAAAGCGGAGGCCAGCGCCTGCCAGGTCCGGTCGAGATCGGATCCTGGCAGGTAGCGGCCGTCCAGTTCGAGGATCATCATGCCGTGCGCGGCGGCCCACAGGGCTTGCGCAAGATAGGGTTCCCCGGCCGCCCGGTAGAACGGCTCCCCCGCCCAGTCCTCGACGTCGGCGCTCAGTAGCCGACGGTTCAGCGAACCGTCGGTGACCAGGCGGTAGAGGTTCGGATGGGCTCGGGCATAGCCCCGGTACGCGGCCAGCAGGGCCGGGACCACCTCCGCGGAACCGCTGCGGTCGACCACGTCGTGGAGCAACTCCCCGATCTCCATGAGCATGGTCTCGATCAGCTTGGCCTCGAGCTGCGGCTTGCCCGCGAGATGCTTGTACAGCGACGGCGCCCGGATACCGAGGAGATCACCGATCCGGCGCATCGTCAGCGCCCCCGCCCCCTCGGTCTCCAGCACCCCTCGCGCGACCGTGATGATCTCGGTGACCCGCGGCGAGACGGGGCCCAGGACCGGGCGGGGCGCGATCCTGGGCAACGGCAGCTCGCCGGCCGGCCGCACCTCCGCCACCGACCGTGCTCCCCGCGCCGGCGCCGACCCGGATTCCGCCCGCACCGGTGAGGTTGCCGTCCCTGTGTTCACGCCGGCGTGATCACGAAGACGGGATGGCGGGGCGCGATCCGACGGATCTCCTCATCGGACGAGCCCGGCCCGACCCCGTCGAAGAAGGCGCCGACCTCGGCCTTCCACCGCCGCAGGTAGGCCCGCAGCACGGCGACGCTCGCCGCCGGATCCAGCTCGATCGCGGAGTAACGCGTGCGCGACCGGCCACGCAGCAGGTACAGCTCGCCCTGGGCCACGCGCAGATTACGCACCCACTGGCCATGTCCTCGCGCCGAGACCAGGTACTGCTGCCCGTCGAAGATGAGCAGGTTCACCGGGGTCCGGCGCGGCTCGCCGCTGATCCGGCCGCGTACCTCGAGGATCCGGCTGCCCAGGAGGCTGATCCCCGCCCGGGTCAACGCCGCGACGGCGCGGTTGGCCACGTTACGAGTGAACCATCCGGGGGCGAGGTAATGCGCTTCAGCCGGAGTGGATGGGTTGTTGTGCTCGGTCAAGATCTGCACCCTCTCTGCCGACCGGAGCGGCCCGGCGCCAGCCTAAGCGATCTCGATGGTTCGGCCGGCCGGACCACACCGGACAGGCCGACGCCGCTAGCCAACACTGCTAGCTAACGTCGTTAGCCGACCTCTCGTCAAGAGGTAGTTCGGTCGGCACGAATCGGGACCGGCACCGGTCGGGACCGGCACGGGCGGAGGCGGCTCAGGTCACCGGGCGCAGGCTCATCGGCCCGTAGATGCGACGGCCGGCATCGAGGAGCGTCACCTGCGCCACCCCCGCATCGAGCAGGTCACGCCAGGTCTCCCCGAGCCACGTCTCAGCGTCTCCCTGGCTGGTGAACGACTCGGAGGTCGAGTCCCCGCCGACCATCGTGATGGTGCCGTCATCGCCTTCGTAGCGCCAGGTCCAGGTCATGAGTGTGTCCTTCCCACCCGGGCGGCCCGCGCTGGAACCGCCGGCCGTGATCGGCCAGTGCGCCGGCCGGTCGCCCCATCCAACCGCGTGCACCCAGCCGACGCGGGACTCCCGACCCCACCCCAGGGCCGATGATCCATCGTGGCACTGGTCGACCGGCCCGCGGGCCCGGGTCCGGTCGGCCCGTACTACTGGCGCGGTCGGCGATACCGGCGCCAAGATGTCGTGAACGCCGGTAACGTCAGTTCTGGTGGATGCCCGGACGGCACCGCGACCACCACGATCGCGAAGCCGGCGTCACCGGTCATCGCCGGTCGCGCGAGCCGGCGGAGGTCCGCACGGTGAGCACAGCCGCGTCGAAGGCAGGTCCGCACGACAGGCACGTCTGCGTGAGCAGTACGTCGGTACAAGGAGGAAGAACCCGCGTGGGAACGACCGTCTACAACGCAGCGGCCATCGTGGCCGAGTCCGTGGAACACGAGGACGCGCCCCTGACCTGGTGGGCCGCCGCGCTCGTCACCTTCGCGGCGATCTTCCTGCTGGCGGTGGTGCTCACCCTCATGACCCTGTGGGAGCGCAAGCGCCACCCGCACGTCTGAGGTTCCGGAGGCCACGGAGCCTGGCAGGCTTGAGAACCACGGAGCCTGGCAGGCTTGAGAACCCGGAGAGGCGGAGACCCCGGGGGATCCGGGGCGCCACGGGATCCGGGAGACGGAACACGATGAAGGTGACGCTGCTCGGCACCGGCTCGGCGGACGGCTGGCCCAACCCGTGGTGCGACTGCGCATCCTGTGCCTGGGCCAGGGAACACGAAGTACGCGGGCAGACGGCCGTTCTGATCGACGACGCCCTGCTGATCGACTGTGGTCCCGACGTGCCCCGGACCGCTGCCCGGCTCGGAGTACGCCTGTCGGGGCTGCGTCATCTGCTGATCAGCCACGCCCATCCCGATCATCTGGGGCCCGAGAGCCTGATGTGGCGCTCGTGGTCGACAGCCGCGGGACGGCCCCTCGACGTGGTCGGTCCGCCGGGGGCGCTGGCGGCGTGCCGGGAGTTCCTGGCTCGCTGGGAGCGATCCGATCCGGACCGGGACGGCTCGCCGCTGCGGCTGATCGCCGTGGTGCCCGGGGGCACGCCGACGGCACCCGGGCCCCTGCGCCTCGGCGGGGACGATCGGCAGGCCGCGGAGGACCGGGGATCCGCGGAGGATCAGGAGTCCCCGAGCGATCGGGGTTACCTCGTTCGACCGGTCGCCGCCCGGCACGGTGACGCGAGCATCGGGCCGGCCGTGCTCTACGACGTGACGGCGCCGGACGGTGGACGCCTGCTGTACGGCTGCGACACCGCGGCGCCGCTGCCGGCGGAGACGCTCGAGGCGGTCACCGGCCGCGCCTACGACGTCGTGTTGCTGGAGGAGAACAACGGCGACCGGCCGGGGTTCGGCGAGCACCTTGACCTCGACACCTTCGGTCAGCTCGTGGCCGAGCTGCGCCGCCGCGGCGCCGTGGTGCCGAGCACCCTGGTACTGGCC
The DNA here is from genome assembly GCF_977927595.1 of Frankia sp. CcWB3. Classification (NCBI taxonomy): domain Bacteria; kingdom Bacillati; phylum Actinomycetota; class Actinomycetes; order Frankiales; family Frankiaceae; genus Frankia; species Frankia sp. CcWB3. The sequence goes on along the minus strand of NZ_CDWRCK010000002.1, from coordinate 18,853 downwards.
GTTCATCTGAGTCACCGCAACCCGCCCGGCGACGAACTGGCCCGCCGGCTCCAGCTCGCCGGCGCGCTGGCACCGGCGGACGGGACCGTCTATGACACCGTCCCGGCCGCCCGGCGGCAGCCACCACAGCCGTCTCAGCCAGCACAGCCACCACGGGCACCAGGGCGGTGGCAGCGCCCGGTGTTCCCGGCACCACACCGGCTCCTGATCACGGGGGGTGCCCGGTCGGGGAAGTCGGCCGAGGCCGAACGCCGGCTGCTCGCCGAACCGGAGGTGGTCTACGTCGCGACATCGGCGCCGCCTGATCCGGCCGACGCCGAGTGGTCCGAGCGGATCGCCGCACACCGGCGGCGGCGCCCGGCCGCCTGGACGATCGTGGAGACGGTCGATCTGGTCCCCCTGTTGCGCTCTCCCGGACCACCGCTGCTCATCGACGGTCTGGGGCTGTGGGTCGGCGCCTGGCTGGACCGTCCGGACGAGTTGCGCATCCGCGCGGAGGAGCTCGTTGACGCCTGGCGGGCCACCGGCCGCCGGGTCGTCGCGGTCACGGACGAGGTCGGTTCCGGAGTCGTTCCCCCGGCCGAGGCCGGCCGCCGGTTTCGCGACGCGCTCGGCCGTCTCAACGCCGATCTCGCGGCCGAGGCCGACGAGGTGTGGCAGGTGGTCGCGGGCATCCCCCTCCGGCTGCGACCGTTCCCGCACGAGCGGTCATAGCGTCCTCACGGGACGAATCCTCACGGGACGAATCCTCCCGTGAGGAAGTCGTAGCGATAGAGCCCGGCCGAGCAGGCCACGATGAGACCGGCCAGTTCGGTCGCGGGAAGCCACCGGCAGGACCGGGCCGCGCCCTCGAAACGCATCATGGTGGCGCATCGCCAGGTCGAGGTGTCCCAGATGCGCAGCGCGCCATCGCCGCCCGCGGTGGCGAGCCACGCCCCGTTCGGAGAGAAGGCCGCGTCGCGCACGGTGTGGACGTGTCCGATGAGCGTCGCCACCGCCGCGCCGTCGCTCACCCGCCAGACCCGCACGGTGTGGTCGGCTCCCGCGGAGGCCACCAGCGCGCCATCCGGGGAGATCCCCACGCCCAGCACGTTGTCGGTGTGGCCGGTGAGCACAGCCCGCTGCTCCAACGTCGCCACGTCCCACAACCGCACGGTGCGGTCATTGCCGCCCGAGGCCAGCCACCTGCCGTCCGGGCTGACCGCGCAGGCCTGCACCGGACCGCGATGACCCGCCTGATCAACAGAGCCCACCAGACCGCGGGGATCCTCGGAACCGCTCGACGCGGCAGCGGTGGCGGCAGCAAAGGTGGCCAGCCACTCGCCCCCCTCGGTCTCCCACATCCGCAGCGAGCCGTCCCCGCAGGCCCCGACGAGCCAGGAACCGGTGGGGTCGACAGCGAATCCGTAGATCTCGACGTCGGCCGTCAGCACGGCCTGTACCGTCGCGGTGACGGGATCCCACAGCCCGACCGCGTTCGTGTCCACGGGTACGACCGCCCAGGAACCGTCGGGTGCGGCCACCGACCCGCGGGCCTGCTGGACACGACCGCCACTGCTCGCCGCGCCTGGCTCTCCCGTGGCCAGATCCCAGGCGGTCGCGGTGCCGTCGTCGGAGTAGGCGACGACCAGGGTGGGCGCGTCCCGCCCGCGGGGGACCACCACGGCGCAGCCCCGCATCGCCTCGTCCCGGCCACTCGCGGCGGGCTTGGGCAGGGTGACGTCGGTTGCCCACAACCGGATGCTGCCGTAGCGGCCCGCGGCGGCGACCCATGATCCGTCCGGGGAGACCACGCACGTGCGGCTTCCGACGGCGCCGACCAGCTCCGCGCGATGGGTGCCGCGCTCGGCGTCCCAGAGCCGGATCGCTCCCTCCCAGCTGGTCGTCGCCAGGAGGCGGCCATCCGGGCCGACCGCGGCGCACCGCACGGACCCGGCACCATCGCTGATCACGCGGTCCTGCCGGCCGGCGGGCATTGACCATCGGCGGACTGTTCCGTCCTGCCCCGACGAGCCGAGCCAGCTACCGTCTGGAGCGACGGTCAGCGAGAGTACGGATCCGGCATGGCCCGTGAGGGTCAACCTCGGGGCTCCGGTCGTCGCATCACAGATCCGGATGACGGAGTCGTCACCCGCGACGGCGATCCAGCTTCCGTCCGGCGCCGGCACCCAGCAGCGCAGCGCCGCGCCGGAGACGGGGACGGGGACCTGAAAGACAGAATCTCCGCTCACAACGTCCCAGCGGATCAGGGTCCCGGCCCCGCCGGCCGAGATGATCCCCGCCCCGTCAGGAGTGAAGGCGCAGGTGTTGACCTCGCCGGCAGGCCCGGTCAGCACCCGGGGCTCGGGCCGGTCCGGCGAGGCTGCGGCGGTGACGGCGGTGATGGCGGACAGAGCGGCGCCGTCCGCCTGCCCGTCGTCGAGACTCCGAGCATCCCGAAGACCAGAAGCATCCCCAAGAGCCGGGGCATCCCCGAAAGCCGGGACATCCCCGAGATCCGGCACGTCGACGGGATCGGGCGCGGTCCATAGGCGGACCGTTCCGTCGGCACCGGCCGAGGCGATGGTTCTCCCGTCCGGCGCCACCGCGCAGGCCAGCACCGGACCGTGGTGGCCCGTGAGCACGGCACGGGATCGTCCCTCCGGGACGTCCCAGACGCGAACCGTTCCATCGCTACCGGCCGATACCAGCCAATCGCCGCTGGGAGCAACGGCGAGCCCGTGCACCCACCGCCGGTGGCCACCGAAGGCGCGGCGCAGCGCCGGATGCGGCTGGTCGGGCAGGGACCAGCGGTTAGCCAGGCGAGGTACGCCGACGTACCGGTCCAGCTGCGACCGGGCCGCCGCGAGCTCGGGCCGTTCGTCGAAGCGGCTGAGCACGACGGCGCCGAGGGCCTCCGGCGGGTCGGTGGGGGCCAGCAGATGCGCGCTCTGGGCGACGGTCCGGCTCAGCACCGCCAGCACGGGATCGGTGGGCAGAGCGGAGGTGGCGATGGCCAGATCAGCCTCGAGCGCCACCGGGCCGAGGTGCGGGCGGGCGAGTTTGGCGAGGGTCCATCGCAGGTCGTGCAGCAGGGCGGCGACCTCGTCGGTCCGTTCCGCTCCGGTGAGATGACGGACCAGATAGGCCCAGGCGTATCCGGCGGAGTCGGGCAGCAGTCACCAGGGCGCCGGCATCCGCGACGGTCCGGCGGTGGCGGTCCCGGTGGCGAGAAAGGCGGTGTAGAGGGCATCGCACAGCAGGGCGTCGAGTTCACGCAGCCGTGCCGGGCCGACCCGGACCCGCAGATAGGTGCGAAGCACATCCTGCAGGAGCAGGGAGGGTGGCGTCTGTCGATAGGCGACGACCAGGGACAGGTCCGCGAGCTCCTGGCAGAGATCGTCGACCTCGTCCGGATCGAGGTCGACGGTGGCTCCCCAGTACGCCTCGAGTACCTCCCGGGGAATCTCGACGTCCTCGGGAAACACGGCGAGCTCGAGATAACGCTCCAACCGATGCCCGGTGAGCAGCCCAAGGCTCGCCCCCAGGGTCACCTCCACGGCCTCGTTCCGGTCCGCCGCCCGGCTGACGTCAAGCCCGGTCGGACCGCGCCGCTCGAGGCGACGCAGCACCCGCTCGACGGCCCGCGGCACGGTCATCCCATCCCGAATGTGCCGCACCAGGGTCCGGTTCACCAGGCTCAGCAGCATCGGCCACCGACCGGTGACGACCAGCAGCCGCGCCGCGGCCTCCGCCGGCACACCACCGCCGACGTCCCGCAGCAGCAGCGCCATCGCCTCACCGTGGGCCATGGTCGGCATCTCAACCATGCGGGCCCGGGGAGCAAGGTCGCGCAGCCGCGTGGTGACCAGCCGCACCGTGTTCGGACCGCCCTGCAGGAAGGGGCGGAGCTGGGCGCGTTCCCACACGTCGTCGACGATGAGAAGCCGGGGCTCGTCGCCGAGCAGCGTGCCGAGATGAAAACCGGCCTGCTCGGGATCGGAGAGGGCGGGACGAAGACCCGAGAGCGCCTCACTGAGATCATTGACCCGGTCGGCGAGGTGCGCGCCGCCGAGCGACTCCCCGATCGTCACCCACAGCACGCCACCGCCGAACCGCCTGGCGATCTCCGGACGCCGACAGACCTGCTGAGCCAGGGTCGTCTTTCCGATTCCGCCCGTTCCGTACAGGACGACCGGTGCGTCCATCACCCCGCCCGCCGACGCCCCGGAAAACCCCGACGCCCCGGAAGACCCCGCGTCGGCCGCGGGCGTCGCCCCGGCGAGCACCTGCGCGAGAACCGCGGAGGTGAGCGCCGGCCGGGCAACGACACCGCCGCGGTCCGCAGGCACCATCCATGGTCGACGCGGTCGTCCCGGCACCGCCTGGTCCACCGCGGTGGACGGCCCCGCCAGGAGCGACCTGCCCGCGGCCGCCTCCCGGCGCTGGCTCTCCCGCAGCTTCACCAGGGCGTCGAGGACGGCGGTCTCCAAGTCACCCGCGTTGCGGAAGTCGGTCGTGATGATGCCCGATTCCCGCAGCCGGGCACGGAATCGCTTCTGGCGAGCGGGATGCAGGTCGTCGACGAAGTCTCCGAACGGCACCTCGGCGTAGTAGTCGAGGAGGAACACCAGGCGGGGGATCCCGGCGGCGGTTGCCGTGTCGAACTCCAGCTCGGTGTACGAGACCTGCGGCCGGCCGGGCAGCGGGGAGCCGTAACGGAAGCCGATGAGGCCGATGTAGACATCGGACGAGCGGACAGCGCGGATGCAGAACTCCGCCGGATCGTCGTCGCGAGCCCCGAAGTACGCCATGTCGATGACCCGGTCCCCGGCCAGCGCGACAGCACGTTCGGCCGCCGCCACGAACGAGCGGTCCCGCGGAAAACGACGCAGCTCAGCGGTGTGGCTCAGGAACACCCGGCGTTCGTGCCCGCCGGCCGCTCCCCCGATGGGAACGGCCGGCACCGGCACCGCGGGCGCTGACACATCCGGCAAAGTACCCGATCTCAACAGCCCGCCGCCTCCGCAACCGGCCTTTGCCAGCCACGCCGGCAAGGACCAACCGTCCCGGCCGCGCCGATCGGCACAATCATGCGGTACGGGGACCGCTGGGAGATACCTTCGCGGGGATGTGGTGCGTTGCCGACCGAGCGGATCAGGTAGTAAGGATCCCGTGGATCCCGATGCGTCAGGCAGCGCCGTTCCCGCCGTTCCCGCCGTTCCCGCGCTGGACTCCGACGCGATGGCGGCGGCTCGCCAGCGGCAGACCGAACTGACCAAGCCACCCGGGGCGCTGGGCCGGCTCGAGGATCTGTCCATCTGGCTCGCCGGCGCACAGGCGACCTGCCCGCCCCGTCCCTTCGCCCGGATCCGGGCGGTCGTGATCGCCGGCGACCACGGTGTCGCCCAGGCCGGGGTGTCCGCCTTCCCCAGCGACGTGACCGCCCAGATGATCTCGAACTTCGCCGCGGGCGGCGCGGCGGTCAACGTGCTGGCCCGCCATGTCGGGGCCGCCGTGCGCGTGGTGGACGTGTCCGTGGACACCGCGCGGCCCCTCACGCCGGGCGGGGTGGATGGATCGGCCGCACCGGAGCGCTATCGGGTGCGACGGTCGAGCGGACGGATCGACCGCACCGATGCGCTGTCGGTCGCGGAGGCGGACGCCGCGTTCGCCGTCGGCCGACTCATCGCGGACGAGGAGATCGACGCGGGCGCGGACCTGCTTGTTCCCGGCGAGATGGGGATCGGCAACACAACCCCCGCAGCCACCATCGTGGCGCTGCTGTGCGACCGGGAGCCGATCGAGGTGGTCGGCCGCGGGACGGGGATCGACGACCAACGCTGGATGATCAAGACGACCGCGATCCGGGACGCGATGCGGCGCGGCCGGCTGTTCACCGGCGACGCGCATTCGGTGCTGCGGGTCGTCGGTGGAGCCGATCTGCTCGCCCTGGCCGGGCTGCTGGTGCAGTCCTCCGTGCGACGGACGCCGGTCATCCTCGACGGTGTGATCGTCTGCGCGGCGGCGCTGGCCGCAGAGCGGATCGCCCCGGGAGCAAACCAGTGGTGGGTGGCCGGCACCCGGTCCACCGAGCCCGCCCAGGGAATCGCACTGGACGCACTCGGTCTGACCCCCCTGGTCGACGCCGGCCTGCGTCTCGGGGAGGGTACCGGTGCGCTCCTCGCCGTTCCGTTCCTGCGGGCGGCCCAGGCCACGCTGGCCGAGATGGCGACGTTCGACCAGGCCGGTGTCAGCGGGAAAGCCGAGGTCGGCGGGGAAGCCGAGGTCAGCGGCAGCCAGGAGGACTCGGGCCCCGCGGCCGGTGCCCCGTGATGCTCGAGGCGAGAACAGCATTCACGCTGCTCACCGTCCTGCCGCTGCGGGGCCCGGAGCACACCGACCGGCGGCTCGCGGGCCGGGCGATGGCCCTGGCACCCTTCGTCGGCCTGGCCTTGGGGCTGCTTGCCGGCAGTGCGGTGTTCGCCACCCGGATCGTCACGGCGGTTCCCGGTCAGCGCACCCAGACCCTGCTGCCGGCCGTCGTCGGCGTCGCGGTGCTCGCTCTGGTCACCCGGGGCCTGCATCTCGACGGGCTGGCCGATCTCGGGGACGGGCTCGGCGCCTGGCGAGCGCGGGGCAGGGATCGCGCCTTGGAGATCATGCGCGAGTCGACCATCGGAGCCTTCGGAGCGATCATTGTCCTGTTCGTGGTGCTGCTTCAGGTCGGGGCCCTGAGCACGACGATCTCGGCGCATCGCGGCACGCTGTCGATTCTGGTCGCCGCGATGACCAGCAGGCTCGCGGCCACCCTGGCCTGTACCGGCGCCATCCCGCCGGCTCGGCCGGATGGCCTCGGTGCGCTGGTCGCGGGAACCGTGCGGACCCGGGACGCGGTGCTGTCCTTCCTGGCTGTCTGCGCCGTCGCGGCGCTGGCCGGACTGCTGGACTTCGACGGCGGCGACCCCGGCCGGGCGCTGCGAGCGGTCCTCGCGGTCTGGGTCGGGACAGGCGTCTCGTTCCTGCTCCGGCGGTATCTGCTCACGCGCTTCGGCGGGATCACCGGAGACATCCTCGGCGGGCTTATCGAGATCACCGCGGCGGCGACCCTGCTCGCCATGGCCATGACGATCCCGACGCCCGTCCTGCACGCCCTCGGCCTGCACTGACAGCGCGGCGGACGCCGCCCGCTGGAGTCCGCCGGGCAGGCCCGCCCGGCGGCTGGGCTACTTGGGCGAGGACCCGACGAACGGCGGCCGGACAACCGTCATGGGACTCGGACGGCCCCGGACGTCGACGTTCACCGTGTCGCCCGCCTGCACGGACCGGTCCAGCAGGGCGAGTCCGATCCCCTGGCGCAGCGTCGGAGAGAACGTGCCGCTGGTGACCTCACCGACCGTGGCACCAGCCGCGGAGGTCACGGTCATGTGCGGACGGGGAATCGCCCGGCCGGTGGACCGCAGCCCCCACAGCAGGCGGGAGGCGCCGGCGGACCGCTCCGCGAGCAGGGCGTCGCGTCCCCAGAAGCGATCCTTGTCCCAGCCAACGGCCCATCCGGAGCGGGCCTGGACCGGCGTGATCGACAAGGAGAGGTCCTGGCCATGCAGCGGATACCCCATCTCGGTCCGCAGCGTGTCGCGGGCGCCGAGGCCGACCGGCACGACGCCGAGCGGCTCACCTGCCGCGAACAGCGCATCCCACAGCGCAGGGGTGTCGTCCCAACGGGGCAACAGCTCGTAGCCTCGCTCTCCGGTGTAGCCCGACCGGCACACGATCACCGGGTGGCCCTTCCACTCCGCGTCGACGAAACTCATGTACGTCCCGCCGGTGGGCAGGCCGAGGGCGCCGAGCAGGTCGGCGCAGGCCGGTCCCTGGACCGCCACCACGCCGTACCCGGTGTGCAGGTCGGTGACGGACACGCCCGCCGGCGCCGCCGCGGCAAGGCGAGCGACGACCTGTGCGGTGTTCGCGGCATTCGGGACGAGGAAGACCTCCTCGCCGGAGTACAGGTAGGCGATCAGATCGTCGACGACCCCGCCGGTCTCCTCGCAGCACAAGGTGTACTGCGCCTGGCCGGGGCCGATCCGGCGCAGGTCGTTGGTCAGGCAGGCGTTGACGAAGGCGGCGGCGCCGGGGCCGGCGATCCTGGCCTTGCCGAGATGGCTGACATCGAAGATCCCGACCGCGCCGCGGACCGCCTGGTGCTCGGCGAGCACCCCGCGGCCGGCGTACTCGATCGGCATCTCCCAGCCACCGAACCCGGCCATCTTCGCGCCCAGCTCGACGTGCCGGTCGTACAGCGGGGATCGACGCAGCTCTGGGGATCGACGCAGCTCTGCCATGGCCAGCAGCCTAGTATCAGGCCGGCACCGGCCGAAACGACCGCGGGCCTGGCCTCCGGCCACCCGCCGGTGGCGTCCGGATCACCGCCGGGAAGACGTCCCGTTCAATACGCTCACTGCATGACCACCATCGTGCCCAGTACCGCCGCTCTCGCCGATCTCGATGTGGACGCGGTGGTGATCGGCACCGCCACCGGCGACGAGGGGCTCCTCGTGACCGGGGGCGCGGCGGACCTGGACACCGCGCTCGGCGGCCGGCTGACGGAGGTGCTTGCCTCGCTGGGTGCGACCGGCAAGGCCGGCGAAACGGTCCGCTTCGCCACCCTCGGTGCCGTGCCCTGCACGACGGTCCTCGCGGTCGGGCTGGGCCCCCTCGCCACGTCGTCCACGCCGATGTCGTCCACGCCGATCGACACCGAGGCACTACGCCGGGCGTCCGGGGTCGCGGTGCGCTCCCTCGCCGGGACCGCGCGGGTGGCCGTCGCTCTGGTGGCCGCGCCGGGCGCGGTCACGCCGGAGTCGGTGCGGGCCGTGACCGAAGGCGCGTTGCTCGGCACCTACTCCTATGACGGGCTGCGCACCACGTCAGCGAACGGCCGCCCACGCCCCGTCGAGGAGCTGACGCTGCTCGTTGACGAGCAGAGCCTCCCGACGGCGGAAGAGGAACTGCGCCGGGCCGTCATCATCACGGATGCGGTCACCCTGGTCCGCGATCTGGTGAACACTCCGCCGAGCCATCTGTCCCCCGCCCTGCTCGCCGACATCGCCGTCGAGCGGGCCACCGCCGCCGGCGTGACAGTCGAGGTCCTCGACGAGGTGACGCTCGCCGAGGGCGGCTTCGGAGGCCTGCTCGGTGTCGGCCAGGGATCCGCGAATCCGCCGCGGCTGGTGCGGCTGGAATGGCGCGGCGGTGGATCCGAGCGGCCGGCGCTGGCGCTGGTCGGCAAGGGCATCACCTTCGATTCCGGGGGATTGTCCCTGAAGCCGTCGACATCCATGGAATGGATGAAGACCGACATGGCGGGCGCGGCCGCGGTGCTCGGCACCGTCATCGCCGCGGCCCGGCTCAAGCTCCCGATCACTCTCACCGGCTGGATGCCCTGCGCGGAGAACATGCCCTCGGGCGACGCGATCCGTCCCTCCGACGTTCTCACCCTGCGCGGCGGCACCCGGGTGGAGGTGCTCAACACCGACGCTGAGGGCCGGCTGGTGCTCGCCGACGCCCTCGTCCGCGCCAACGAGGAGTCACCGGACCTGATCGTGGACGTGGCCACCCTGACCGGCGCACAGATTGTCGCCCTCGGCCACCGGACGAGCGGGCTGATGGGTCGTGCGGCCGCGGTGGACGCGGTCGCGGCGGCGGCCGCCGCCGCCGGCGAGAGCGTCTGGCCGATGCCCCTTCCGCCGGATCTGCGCAAGGGACTGGACTCAACAGTGGCCGACATCGCCAACGTGCCACCGGGAGGCAACCGGGATGGCGGCATGCTGGTCGCCGCGCACTTCCTCGCCTCGTTCGTCCCCGAGAAGGTGTCCTGGGCGCACATCGACATCGCCGGTCCCTCCTGGAACGGTGGAGAGCCCTACGGCCACACCCCCAAGGGGGGGACCGGCATGATCGTACGCACGCTCGTCCAGCTGGCGCAGGACCGCGCGGCGATGGTGGCCTCCCCCGGTTCGGCCACCAGTTCCCCGGCTGAGAGCTGACCTGCGGAGGAAGGTAGGTACACAACGGTTGCTGGCGCATCGCGCAATGCAGCACACTCACGCCCATCCGAGCGGCGGTGGACGCACGACGTGAAAGACTGGCATCCGGTCGCCGTGGCTAGGCGAGTCGTGGCCTGACGCTCCTGCTTCGGCGGCCGCGCTCAGCGGCGGGAACGCCGTCGGGAGCGGCGGCCAACCGCGCCACCGGCTTCGCCGCCGAGCGTAGCGGGCACTACGAGTAACGCTCTCAGCACCACCAGCAAGACCTCAGGATTCAACGAGAAGGGACCCCTGGCGTGACGAATTCAGCGGCCGGTCCCGTCGACCTGGTCATCCTCGGTGGCGGCAGCGGCGGATACGCCGCCGCGCTGCGCGCCGCGGAACTCGACCTGAGCGTCGTTCTGATCGAGAAGGACAAGCTCGGCGGCACCTGCCTGCACCGAGGTTGCATCCCGACCAAGGCGCTGCTGCATTCGGCGGAGATCGTTGACAACATCAACGAAAGCGAGGCCTTCGGGGTTCGCTCGACCCTCGACGGCATCGACATGGCCACGGTCAACTCCTACAAGGACTCGGTCGTCGCCGGGCTCTTCAAGGGGCTGACCGGCCTGATCAAGTCCCGGGGGATCGAGGTCGTCGAGGGATTCGGCCGGCTGGTCTCCCCGACCGCCGTGGCCGTCGGAGACCGGGTCATCGAGGGGCGGCACGTCCTGCTCGCGACCGGTTCGTACTCCAAGACCCTGCCCGGCCTGGACATCGACCACGACAAGGTCATCACCAGCGATGACGCCTTGGCCCTCGACCGTGTGCCGGCCTCCGCGGTGGTACTGGGCGCCGGGGCCATCGGATGCGAGTTCGCCTCCGTCTGGCGGTCCTACGGGGCCGAGGTGACCATCGTCGAGGCGCTGCCGCACCTCGTCCCGCTCGAGGACGAGTCCAGCTCCAAGCTGCTGGAGCGCGCCTTCCGCAAGCGCGGCATCAAGCAGCATCTCGGCGCGCGGTTCTCCGGGGTGAAGTCCACCGACCAAGGCGTGACGGTGTCCCTCGAGAACGGGACCACCATCGAGGCCGAACTGCTGCTCGTCGCAGTCGGTCGTGGACCGGTCTCGGAAGGTCTCGGCTACGAGGAGGTCGGCATCGCGACCGACCGCGGCTACGTGCTGGTCGACCGTCAGCTGCGCACGAACATTCCGACCGTGTCCGCGCTGGGCGACCTGCGGCCCGGGCTCCAGCTCGCCCACGTCGGCTTCGCCGAAGGCATCTTCGTCGCAGAGCAGCTCGCCGGGCTGGGCCCGGTGCCGGTCGACTACGACAACGTTCCGCGGGTCACCTACTCCCATCCGGAGGTGGCCTCGGTCGGCCTGACCGCCGCGGTCGCCAGGGAGCGGTACGGCGAGATCAAGACGGTCACCTACAACCTGGCGGGCAACGGCAAGTCCCAGATCCTCAGGACCTCCGGTGCGGTCACTCTGATCGCGGTCCCCGATGGTCCGGTGGTGGGCGTGCACATGGTCGGCGACCGGGTCGGCGAGCTCATCGCCGAGGCTCAGCTCATCACCAACTGGGAGGCGTTCCCCGCCGAGGTCGCCCAGCTCATCCACCCGCATCCCACGCTGTCCGAGGCTCTCGGCGAGGCGCATCTGGCGCTGGCCGGCAAGCCCCTTCACGTCCACGGTTAGCGGGCACCGCCCTGGATCGTGCCTGCCCGCGCCACCCCCGCGGCCCGATCCGCCCAGGATTCAGGCCACGCCAAGCATGAGCGCCTCCGGCCGGCCGCCCGCGCGGTGCAGATGCCGGACGCGACGAAGGAGTCGTTCCGCATGTCTGTATCTGTCAGAATGCCCCGGCTCGGGGAGAGTGTCTCCGAGGGAACCGTCACACGGTGGCTGAAGCAGGAGGGTGAACGCGTCGAGGCCGACGAGCCACTGCTCGAGGTCAGCACCGACAAGGTCGACACCGAGATCCCCGCCCCCGCCTCCGGTGTCGTCAGCTCGATCAAGGTCGCCGAGGATGAGACCGTCGAGGTCGGCGTCGAGCTCGCGGTGATCGACAACGGGTCCGCGGGTGGCGGCGCCGCACCGGCGCAGGCCGCGCAGGCGCCCGCCGCGCCGGAACCCGTGAAGCCGGCTGCCGCGACGCCTCCGCCTCCGCCTACTCCGACGCCCGCACCCGCTCCGACGCCCACGCCGGCACCGGCGTTCGCTCGTCAGCCGGAGCCCACCCCGGTCCCGGCCCAGATCCCGGCCGCCGCCAACGGGAACGGCGACGGCATCGGTCGCTACGTCACCCCGCTCGTGCGCAAGATGGCCGCCGAGCTCAGCGTGGACCTGGGGACCGTGGCGGGAACCGGGCCGGGTGGACGTGTCACCAAGCAGGACATCCAGGACGCCGCCCGGTCGCGGGACGCGGCTCCCGCAGCGCAGGAGACTCCCGCGGCCCACCCCACAGCCCCAGCTGCCCCGGCCGTGGCGCCGACCGGCGCAGCCCCCGTCCGCGGACGGACCGAGAAACTCTCCCGCCTGCGGGCGTTGGTCGCTCGCCGCATGGTCGAGTCGCTGCAGATCAGCGCGCAGCTCACCACCGTGGTGGAGGCCGACGTCACCCGGATCGCACGGCTGCGGGACCGGGCGAAGAGCGACTTCCAGGCTCGGGAGGGCATCAAGCTGTCATTCCTGCCGTTCTTCGCCTTGGCGACCTGCGCGGCGCTGCGTGAGTTCCCGCAGCTCAACTCCAGCATCGACGTCGAGGCGGGCACGGTCACCTACCACGGGGAGGAGAACCTCGGCATAGCCGTGGACTCCGAGCGTGGTCTGGTCGTGCCCGTCATCCACAACGCCGGCGATCTCAATCTCATCGGGCTGGCACGCAAGATCGACGACCTGGCGAGCCGCACCCGGGCCAACCGAATCTCGCCCGACGAGCTCGGCGGGGGCACCTTCACCCTGACGAACACCGGCAGTCGAGGCGCCCTGTTCGACACGCCGATCATCAACCAGCCGCAGGTGGGCATCCTCGGCACCGGCATCGTGACGAAGAAGCCGGCCGTCGTCGACGATCCGGAGCTGGGCGAGATCATCGCGGTTCGTTCGACGGTGTACCTGTCCCTCACCTACGACCACCGCATCGTCGACGGTGCCGACGCAGCTCGCTTCCTGGCCTTCATTAAGCACCGGCTGGAAAACGGAGCCTTCGAAGCCGAACTCGGTCTGTAGCCCGGTCCCGGCCGGCTGACCGGACGGTCAGCCGGCCGGGACCGGGACGTTCTCCGAGACCCGCCAGCCGGAGCCGGTACGGATCAGGGTGAGGTCACGCCGTTCCGGCGGCTTCGCCGCCTGATGCGCCAGCACCTTCCCCCCGGCGTCGAGGAAATCGTAGGCGTTCAGGCGTTGGGTGACCCGCAGCACGGTGCGGTCCGGTTCCTCGACCCGGACCTTGAGATCGAGGATGTCGCTGCGCAGTGCCGAGGCATGCGCCCCCCTCGCGACCACCTGCCTCATCAACGCGACGTCCGAAGCGTGCAGCTCACTACCCGCGGCATCAGACTCTGTCAGGAGGTTCTCGTCAGCCCGCTCGAACGCACGGCTGCGCGCGGTGTTCAACTCGGCGAGTACCGAACGCCAGACCTGCTCGGGCGACTGATTGGCGACCGGCGACGCCGTCGGTTCCCGCCCAGCCGCGGAGGCTGCACCGGTTGGTGGCGCAGACGTCCCGGCCGCGCCGGGCGCATCGTCCTTCTCCGGGCTGGCCAGCAGCAACGCGACGGCCACCACGACCACCAGCAGGCCCAGCCCGGCGGTCACCGGGAACAGCAATCGCTGGCGGCGGGCTCCCACCCGACGCGGTCGGCGCGCGGAGGTCGGCCGGGTGCTTCGGCCCGGAGAGCTGAGGCCCCCCGGGGTGGCCGCACCCCCGGTGGC
>NZ_CDWRCK010000002.1:0-4372 GCF_977927595.1 Frankia sp. CcWB3 | reverse complement strand
CCCGTTGCCCCCGGCACCCCGGCCGCCACCGCGGGCGGCCTTCCGAGGGTTGGTCGTCGCACGGGTCGACCGTCGGGGCGGTGGCGGCAATGAGTCGAGCAGTTCCGCGGCGTCGACGGCCGTCGCTCCGGTGATGGTTCGGTCGGGCGGGGCCGGATCGCCGGGCGGGTCTACCCGGGGGATCACCGGCAGGGTTTCGGTCGGCGAGGGGCCGCGCCGCGCCGCGCCACCCGGCTCGCCGCCGCCCGCCAAGCGGACCGGGAGCGGAGTCGCACTGCGGGCCAGCGACGCGGCGAGTTCCAGGGCACTCGGTCGTCGGCGCGGGTCGTCGATCATGGCGGTCGCCACCGCCACCGCCACCGCGGCTGCGTCCGGCCCGGTGGCCTCACGCATCGCCCCGAGCAGCAGAGTGGCCAGATCATGGACATCCGCAGACGCGGCCTCGGGTGGAATCGGATCCGGTCTGGCGGCGTCGGCCAGCGCCGCGGCCCCGAGCCCGATCAGAACCGGACGCCCGTTCGGCTCCAACAGGATGTCCTCACGCCCGAGCCGGCCATGCACGACGCCGACGGCGTGCGCGGCGGCCAGGGCCTGCGCGATCGGCAGACCGATCGTGACGACCTCACCGGGGTCCAGGTCCCCGCGGGCGGCGAGCAGCCGCGCGAGGCTGACACCGCCGACGACCGGCTCGGTGATCAACGCCAGGCCCTCCGCGGTCGGCAACACCGCCACGACCGGCACCAGATGGGGATGCTCCAGGTCCACGAGGGCCCGGGCCGCGATAACCGCCGCGGAACGCAGCACTGGGTCCGGCGCCAGCCGCACCCGCCGCACCACGCACTCGATCCCGGACTGGTCGAACTGACCCGACCAGAGCTCTCCAGAGCCGGCGTCCCGCAGGCGGGAACGCATGCTCACCCCCGGGACCTCGGGTACGCGGCCGACGCGCCGGGCCGGTCTGTCCGCGGAATCGTCGGTGAAGGTCACAAGAAGCGACGCTAGGCTCAAACTCGTCCGGTCTGCATACCTCTTCGTCCGGTTGTGGATAACTTTTTACGATCCGCCGCGGGGCATGCGATCGATGACCGTCACGTGCGACAGCCTTCAGAGAGCGACGAACCTGTGCAGATCCTCGCCACCAGCGGTGGCTTCCTTCCGGACGGCCGCTACGGAGCCAAGGTCGGTCCCATCCTCCATCACGCCATCGGTCTGTCCGCAACGGGCGCACGGCCCCGGGTCTGCCTGCTGCAGACCGCCCTGGGCGACGACCAGGCCGCCTACGCCCGCGGGTACGCGGCGTTCAACCGCGACCGACCCGACGTGCTGGTCTCCCACCTCACGCTGTTCCCGATGCCGAACATCGCCGACATCCGCGCCCATCTGCTGGCGCAGGACGTCGTCTGGGTCGGCGGGGGCAGCGTCGCCAATCTGCTCGCGGTCTGGGCCGTGCACGGGCTCGGTGAGATCTTCCGCGAGGCGTGGGAGGCGGGGGTCGTGCTCGGCGGAGTCTCCGCCGGTTCACTGTGCTGGCATATGGGCGGCACCACCGACTCCTTCGGCCCGGATCTCCGCCCGGTGGCGAACGGCCTCGGCCTGCTGCCCTTCAGCAACACCCCGCATTACGACTCGGAGGCCGGCCGGCGGCCGCTGTTCCAGCGGCTGGTCGCCGAGGGCACGCTGCCGGCCGGATGGGCGACCGACGACGGAGTGGGTCTGCACTTCCACGGCACCGATCTCGTCGAGGCGGTGGCCGACCGGCCCGGGGTGCACGCCTGGCGGGTCGAACGCGGTCCGGACGGCACCGCCGTGGAGACCGCGGTGGTGCCCCGTCTGCTACCCGCGGTGCCCCGCGACTGAGCCGGCAGGCTTATGATTGTGGATGTTCTCAGGCTTTCCGCGGTCCCCTACCGCGAAGCATGGGACATACAGCGATTCCTCGCCGAAATTCGCTTGGCCGCGGAGCGGCCCCTTCTTCGCACCGGTCGCTGAGCAAGCTGAGCAGATGGAGCTGGTGGTATGACCGCCGTCGCCCCCGAGGGTCGTCCGCTGCTGCGCATCGAGGCCCGTAATGCGCAGACGCCGATCGAACGCAAGCCATCGTGGATCAGGACTCGGCTGCGCACCGGCCCGCAGTACCAGGACGTCAAGGGGCTGGTCCAATCGGCCGGGCTGCACACGGTGTGCGAGGAAGCCGGCTGTCCCAATATCTACGAATGCTGGGAGGACCGCGAGGCGACCTTCCTGATCGGCGGGGAGGTCTGCACCCGCCGCTGCGACTTCTGCCAGATCGACTCCGGGCGGCCCGCACCGCTCGACCATGACGAGCCGCACCGGGTGGCGGAGTCCGTCGCCACCATGGGCCTGCGGTACGCGACGGTCACCGGAGTCGCTCGGGACGACCTCGCGGACGGCGGCTCGCGGCTGTACGCGGAGACGGTCCGCCAGATCCACGCTCGCTCGGCCGGTACCGGCGTGGAGGTCCTGATCCCGGACTTCGGCGGCCGGCCCGACCAGTTGGGCGAGGTGTTCGGCGCGGCGCCCGAGGTACTCGCCCACAACCTCGAAACCGTACCCCGGATCTTCAGGCGGATCCGGCCGGCGTTCCGGTACGAACGCTCACTCGACGTGCTGCGCCAGGCCCGCCAGTCCGGGCTGGTCACGAAGTCGAACCTCATCCTGGGTCTAGGTGAGACGGCGGAGGAGATCCACACGGCCCTGCGGGATCTGCGGTCGGCGGGGTGTGAGCTACTCACCGTGACCCAGTACCTGCGCCCGACGCCGCGGCACCATCCGGTCGAGCGGTGGGTGCGGCCGGAGGAGTTCCTCGACTGGGAACGTGTCGGCGCGGAGCTCGGCTTCTCCGGGGTGATGTCCGGTCCGCTCGTCCGGTCTTCCTACCGGGCCGGCCGTCTCTACCAGCAAGCGATGACGGCACGTGACCAGGGTCGCAGCGAAATGTCCGTTCCCCCGGAAAGTGGGTCGGAGAACTCTCACGGGCAACGGCCGAGTCCGTGGTGACCATTCCTCGAAGCAGCTAGAATTAGCTTAGCGTTACCCCCTTGTTACGTGGGGGTCATCCTCTTCGCCCATCATCGAGGTGTGTGCCCACGACCGTGCCGGGAGGTCGTTCCCATCGTGCTCCGTTCACTGCTCAGCGTTCTCGAAGAAGTGACCCTGCTGCTGCTGCCGCACGGAGGTCAGAAGACCGCGCGTCGTAACGCGTGGCGGGCGGCCACCGATCTGCACGTGACGACCGGCTATCGATGGATGGACACCACCGTGCCGCTGTCGGTCACGTCGGTCACGCCCGCGCCGCCCCGAGTCACCACCCCGGGCCGCCGCCCCGCGTCCGCTCGCGGTCGCCACCCAGCACTGATCCGCGTCACGCCCTGATCACGCCCGGCAGTCAGATCCGCCGGACTTCCCGCCGGCCAATGGCGATCGGCGGGCGCGGGACGAGCATGCCTACCGCCAGCCAGGAGGCCGTAGGCTCGCGGTCATGGCACTGAAGAAGAAGCCGACGGACGCCCCGGGGTCGGCGACCCCGGGAGCGGCGGGGAAGGACCAGTCGACGGGCGCAGCCGACAAGAACGGCGCGGCTGGCAGGCGCGGCACCAATCCTGGCGCCGCGGGGAAGATCCCCGGCACGGCCGGCAAGGGTGGCGCGGCCGGTCGGAACGGCCGCAGCGGCGAGGCGGGACCGGGAAAGGGATTCACCACCCGGGTCACCCAACTCCGGATGATCTACAAGGTCACCCGGCAACGCGATCCGCAGGCGCTCTGGATCACCCTGGCAGGCTTCCTCGCTCCGGTCGCCGTCGGCATCGTGCTCGCAATCTTCGTCGGTCCGCTGTACCTGTGGATTCCGATCGCCCTCCTGCTCGGGGTGGTCGTCGCCCTGAACCTGTTCAGCCGACGGGTGCAGCGGACCGCCTACGCCGAGATGGAAGGCAAACCGGGCGCCGCCGCCGGGGTGATCGAACGGATGCGGGGCGACTGGCGCCTCACCCCCGCCGTCGGCGTCAACCGGCATCAGGATGTGGTGCACCGTGTCGTCTGCCGCGCCGGGGTCGTGATCATCGCGGAGGGTCGCGGGCGTGGCCCGCGGGAACTGCTCGCCGCCGAGAAGCGCCGGATCCGCAAGGCCGTCGGCGACACGCCGGTGACCGACATCATCGTCGGCACCAGTGAGGGGGAGACTCCCCTGCCCAAGCTGCAGAGCACCCTGATGCGACTGCGGCGCACCCTGCGCCGCGGCGAGGTCGATGCCCTTGACCGTCGCCTGCGGGCGATGGGCGGCGCAGCGCTGCCGATCCCGAAGGGACCGATCCCCCGCAACATCCCGCGCGGCGGCCGCATCCGTTAGGGCCTG
>NZ_CDWRCK010000001.1:1402-82226 GCF_977927595.1 Frankia sp. CcWB3 | reverse complement strand
CCCTCGACGCGATCGCCGTACGCGGAGTCGCCGTACGCGGAGTCCAGGCGGCAAAGGGGTATGCTCGATCCGCTCGGGTACCCATTCCGGTACATCACCGTGCGGCTGAGCTATGCACTACGTCTGGGCTATGTGCTACGTAGCGCATAGCCGGGGTATGGTGGCGTAGCGGTCGCAAGGATCCGGGTGTGTGTCTAGGGGCGTGGCTCAATTGGTAGAGCACCGGTCTCCAAAACCGGCGGTTGCAGGTTCGAGTCCTGTCGCCCCTGCGCTGTTCGACAGCTGGCTGGTCCGATGACCTGACTGGTCCGATGACGCTGGTCCGATGACGGAGTGGGTGGAGTTGAGTGGCGACCGATACCCGTGACGCGGCACCGCGCCCCAAGCGGGCTACGCGTGCCGCGGGTCGACGTCGGTATCGGCCACTTGTGTTCATCCGCGAGGTCATGGCGGAGCTACGGAAGGTCGTCTACCCCGGGCGGAGTGAGCTGATCACCTATGTGCTGGTCGTGCTCGTCTTCGTCAGCGTGATGACGGCCTTCGTGGCTATCCTCGACTTCGGCCTCACGAAGGCGGTTCTCGCGGTCTTCGGCTGACGGGCCCCACCGGCCGGACAGGCCGGGGCCGAGGCAGGCGGTGGTCGCTGGAGCTGCCCGTCGGCGAGCGGGCTGCCCGTCCGGCCCCACGCCCGCGCAGCGCCGCTCCGCGGGTCCACAGCAGCAGAAGTGTTCACGAGAGTAAGGATCGTCCGCGTGTCCCAGTCGCCCGAGCACGCCTCTTCCGAGCAGGGGGAGGCCCTCGCCCGTCTCGATCCCCTCGCGGCGTTCGAGCACGACGAGGTGGCGAGCACGGACGCTGGCGCCGGTCTCGGCGGCGTCTACGCCGCCGCCGAGACCGATCCCGAGACCGATCCCGAGGGTGCTTTCCCGGCCTCCCCGGCGGTCGGGACGGTGCCGCCGGCCCTGACGGACGACGATGCCGACGACGCCGATGACCTGCGGCGGGCGATCGAGGACGCGCCCGGCGAGTGGTACGTCGTGCACTCCTACGCGGGGTACGAGAACAAGGTCAAGACCAATCTCGAGACCCGGATCTCCAGCCTCAACATGGAGGACTACATCTTCCAGATCGAGGTGCCCACCGAGGAGGTCCCGGTGGTCAAGAACGGCAAGCGGCAGCTTGTCCAGCAGAAGAAGTACCCAGGTTACATCTACGTCCGGATGGATCTGACCGATCAGTCGTGGTCGGCGGTCCGCAACACCCCGGGTGTGACCGGGTTCGTCGGGCTCACCTCCCGGCCCTCCCCGCTGCGCCGGGAGGAGGTCCTCTCGATCCTCGCCCCGGCTGCGCCGAAGGAGAAGAAGGTCGAGACCGTCCGGGTGCAGGAGTTCGAGGTCGGCGAGTCCGTCACCGTCATGGACGGCCCCTTCGCCACGCTCCCGGCGACCATCAGCGAGATCAACCTCGACGCCCAGCGGCTGAAGGTGCTGGTCTCGATCTTCGGTCGGGAGACGCCCGTCGAGCTGCAGTTCAATCAGGTCGCGAAGATCTGATCCGCTCCGTAGAACCCCGGTAGGAAGACGAGCACATGCCTCCCAAGAAGAAGAAAATCACCGCGATCATCAAGCTCCAGATCAACGCCGGCAAGGCCACCCCGGCGCCGCCGGTCGGCCCCGCGCTGGGTCAGCATGGCGTGAACATCATGGAGTTCTGCAAGCAGTACAACGCGGCGACCGAGTCGCAGGCCGGCAACGTCGTGCCGGTCGAGATCACCGTCTACGACGACCGGTCCTTCACCTTCGTCACGAAGACCCCGCCGGCCGCGCGGCTCATCCTCAAGGCCGCGGGCGTGGAGAAGGGCAGTGGCACCCCGCACCGGGACAAGGTTGCCAAGCTCACCGCGGCGCAGATCCGCGAGATCGCCCAGACCAAGCTCCCGGACCTCAACGCCACCTCGATCGAGGCCGCCGAGAAGATCATCGCTGGTACCGCCCGATCCATGGGTATCACGGTCGGCGAGTAGTACGCCCTCGAGTTTCCCCCACCACCGGACCGACCAGTGGGAGGGCGGCCGGGCGCAGGTGCCGGGTGGACAGGACGTGTCCACGTCGCCGCGCCCCTTCGACGGCCGTCCGCCATCACCACGAGGAGACAGACAGTATGAAGCGCAGCAAGGCCTACCGCGCCGCGGCCGAGAAGATCAACTTGGAGAACCTCTACAGCCCGCTGGAGGCGGTCCGCCTCGCGCAGCAGACCTCGACGACGAAGTATGACGCGACGGTCGAGGTTGCGATCCGGCTCGGGGTCGATCCTCGTAAGGCCGACCAGATGGTCCGTGGCACGGTCAACCTGCCGCACGGCACCGGGAAGTCCCCCCGCGTCGCCGTCTTCGCCGCCGGGGAGAAGGCCGCTGAGGCGAGCGCGGCCGGGGCCGACATCGTCGGTAGCGACGACCTGGTCGCCCGGATCCAGGAGGGCTTCCTGGAGTTTGACGCGACCGTCGCGACGCCCGACCAGATGGCGAAGGTCGGTCGGATCGCTCGGGTCCTGGGCCCCCGCGGCCTGATGCCGAACCCGAAGACCGGCACCGTGACGCTGGACATCGGCAAGGCCGTCTCCGACATCAAGGGTGGAAAGATCAACTTTCGGGTAGACAAGCAGGGTAACCTGCATATCGTCATCGGGAAGACGAACTTCACTGACACCCAGCTGATCGAGAACTACACGGTTGCCCTGGATGAGATCGTCCGGGTGAAGCCGTCCGCGGCCAAGGGCCGGTACCTGAAGAAGGTCACCTTCACGACCACCATGGGCCCGGGTATCCCGGTCGACCCGAACCGCACCCGCAACCTGCTCGACGAGGGTGCCGCCGCCTGATCCGGCCCGTCCGGAGGCACCGCCGCGCGAAGCCATGCGTGCGGCCGCCGGGCGGGCGAACAGCGACGAACAGCCGCGGACAACAATCGCGTACACTGATATCCAGTTCCACACCGAAGACCGCTGGTTGCCGTCTCCGTTCCCGTCGAGGGTCACTCCTCGTCCGGTTCGACCGACGGCCGAAGGCCCCGGGTTCTCCGGGCGGCCCGCGCAGGTGACGGACGGGAAGCTCCGTGGCGGATGCACGCAGCCGGGTGACGCACCCGGTAGCGCCACCGCCGCCCTTCACGCCCCGTGCGCCTGCGCCGGGGCGTTCGTCATGTTCCGGGGGCGTTTCCGGATGACCAGCCGACACCCCGAAGGAGCCCCATGGCGAAAGCTGAGAAGACCGCCGCGGTGGCGGAGATCGTCGAGGAGCTCCGTGGCTCGACCGCCGCGGTGCTCACGGAGTACCGCGGTTTGACGGTGAGCCAGCTCACCGAGCTGCGGCGTGCCCTCGGCGAGGGCACGCGCTACTCCGTGGTCAAGAACACTCTGACCAAGATTGCGGCGGAGCAGGCCGGGGTCACCGGACTCGACGACCTGTTCGTCGGGCCGACCGCTGTCGCTTTCGTCAGCGGCGACCCGGTCGAGGCGGCCAAGGGCCTGCGCGACTTCGCTCGGGCGAACCCGGCATTGGTGCTCAAGGGCGGCTTCGTCGAGGGCAAGCCGATGACCGCCGACGAGATTCGCAAGCTTGCGGATCTCGAGTCCCGCGAGGTCCTGCTGGCGAAGCTGGCCGGGGCGATGAAGGGCACGCTGGCCGGGGCCGTCGGGCTCTTCGCCGCTCCGCTGTCCCAGGTGGCCCGGCTTGCGGAGGCGCTGCGCGAGCAGCGCGAAGGCCAGTCCGTCGGCGCCGCCGAGCAGCCGGCCGCCGAGGCTGCCGCCGAATAGCCGAACGGCGCCACCATGGTGCCGCCCCGAGGTCACAATCAGGTCGCTCGCAGTCACGAGCAGGCCACCCCGAATCAGGCATGACAAGGAAGGAACCGCCACCATGGCGAAGCTGTCGACCGAAGAGCTGCTGGACGCCTTCAAGGAACTGACCCTGCTGGAGCTCTCGGAGTTCGTGAAGCAGTTCGAGGAGACCTTCGGCGTCACCGCCGCGGCTCCGGTCGCCGTGGCCGCAGCCCCGGCCGCCGATGGTGCGGGCGGCGAGGCGCCGGCCGCCGAGGAGCAGGACGAGTTCGACGTCATCCTTGAATCCGTCGGTGACAAGAAGATCCAGGTCATCAAGGAGGTCCGTGCGCTGACCAGCCTCGGGCTGAAGGAGGCCAAGGACCTCGTCGACGGGGCTCCGAAGCCGGTCCTGGAGAAGGTCGCCAAGGAGGCGGCGGACAAGGCGAAGGCGGCCCTCGAGGGCGCCGGCGCCACGGTCACCGTCAAGTAGTACCGGCAGTCCGAGCAGTACCGGCAGCACCTCGCTGCCCTGGGACGCCCCGCCCGGCGATGTCCGTCGCCGGGCGGGGCGTCTCTTGCGGCCGCTCGGCGTGGCCGTGGCGGACACCCCCGTGCCGGGGCACCTCTCTGCGGTGCCCCGGCACGTGCTGTCTGGAAGGCCCGGAAGGTCCACCGCAGGCGGCCCGATGCACAGATGGGCAGGTCGGGTCCGTTCGTGACGTTTTCCGAAGGGGGTTGACGGCCTCTGTGGATCGGAGTTCCATCAAGTTTGCGAACCCTCGTCGGGAGCAGATGCGGTGCGCTACGTCCTCCCTGCGTGGTCCCATCACGCAGATCCTTGCCAGCGGTGTGCCCTTCGGCTACACTGCTAGTTTGCGCTGCCCTTCTCGTTGTATCGACCTCGCCGACACCGTGCCGTTGGTGACGGTCGGCCCTGTTCGGGGGCTGGTATGCACCGTGAGGCGGTTCCGGTTACGTGGTCCGGAGCGGTACTCGCGGTCGGTCCGGGACGATGCGGAGGCGCGCTGGTCGTGCCGGAGTGTGGCACGGCTGTACGGCTGCCACACCGAGGACCCTGAGCGAGACCCTTGCCCATACACCGATCCGTTGTTCTCAGCGGACACTCGTGTCGCCGCGCGCACATGCCGTGGCGAGGCTTTCGCGTGCCCGTTGTCGGCCGCACATCCGCTACGCAGGACGCCCGGGGGTCGGCCTCCACGTCCCGCGGCCATCGTCTCACCGGTGGGGCACCCCCCGCCGCCGTTCCTGACAACCGTAGCGAGACACTGATCACCTGACCATTCCCCGACGGATACTTGACGTCCGCGACGCCAGCCCGACGATCAGGCCACCGGAAGGACCACCTTGGCCGCCTCGCGCTCTTCTTCCCGCATCTCGTTCGCTAAGATCATCGAGCCCCTCGAGGTCCCGGATCTCCTTGCTCTTCAGACGCAGTCCTTCGATTGGCTGATCGGTAGTGACGCCTGGGCGGAGCGGGTGCAGGAGGCCATCGATTCCGGCCGTGACGACGTTCCGATCACCTCGGGTCTCGAGGAGGTCTTCGAGGAGATCTCCCCGATCGAGGACTTCTCCGGCTCGATGTCACTGTCCTTTCGGGACCACCGGTTCGAACCGCCCAAGTACTCCGTGGAGGAGTGCAAGGACAAGGACATGACCTTCTCGGCCCCGCTGTTCGTCACGGCCGAGTTCACCAACAACACCACCGGCGAGATCAAGAGCCAGACGGTGTTCATGGGTGACTTCCCGCTCATGACCCCGAAGGGCACCTTCGTCATCAATGGCACTGAGCGCGTGGTGGTCAGCCAGCTCGTGCGCTCCCCGGGGGTCTACTTCGAGCGCAGCCTCGACAAGACCTCCGACAAGGACCTGTACTCCTGCAAGGTGATCCCCTCCCGGGGAGCCTGGCTGGAGTTCGAGATCGACAAGCGCGACACCGTGGGCGTGCGGATCGACCGCAAGCGCCGTCAGTCCGTCACGGTGCTGCTCAAGGCGCTCGGCTGGGACGAGGCCCGCATCCTCGAGCGGTTCGGTGACTTCCCGTCGATGCGCATCACCCTGGAGAAGGACCACACCGCCGGCCAGGACGATGCGCTGCTCGACATCTACCGCAAACTGCGCCCGGGTGAGCCGCCGACACGGGAGTCGGCGCAGACCCTGCTGGAGAACCTCTTCTTCAACCCGAAGCGTTACGACCTCGCCAAGGTCGGTCGCTACAAGGTCAACAAGAAGCTCTCCCTCGACGTTGCTCACGACATCGGCGTTCTCACCGAGAACGACATCGTCCGCACCATCGAGTACGTCGTCAAGCTGCACGCGGGCGCCGATCCGGCCGAGTACGAGGTCGACGACATCGACCACTTCGGCAACCGTCGCCTGCGCTCGGTCGGCGAGCAGATCCAGAACCAGGTCCGGCTGGGACTTGCCCGGATGGAGCGGGTCGTCCGCGAGCGGATGACTACGCAGGATGTCGAGGCGATCACGCCGCAGACCCTGATCAACATCCGGCCGGTCGTCGCCTCCATCAAGGAGTTCTTCGGCACCAGTCAGCTCTCGCAGTTCATGGACCAGACGAACCCGTTGGCTGGTCTGACTCACAAGCGTCGGATGAACGCACTTGGCCCAGGCGGCCTTTCTCGAGAGCGGGCGGGCTTCGAGGTTCGCGACGTGCACCCCAGCCACTACGGCCGGATGTGCCCGATCGAGACGCCGGAAGGCCCGAACATCGGTCTGATCGGCTCGCTGTCGACGTTCGCCCGGATCAACCCGTTCGGCTTCGTTGAGACGCCGTACCGCAAGGTCGTGGACGGCCGCGTCACCGACGAGATCGACTACCTGACCGCCGATGAGGAGGACCGGCACGTCAAGGCGCAGGCGAACGCGCCGCTACGGCCGGACGGAACGTTCGCGGAGGACCGTGTCCTGGTCCGCCGCAAGGGCGGTGAGGTCGAGTTCATCCCGCCGGATGAGGTCGACTACATGGACGTTTCGACCCGTCAGATGGTCTCCGTGGCCACTGCCATGATCCCGTTCCTCGAGCACGACGACGCCAACCGCGCGCTCATGGGCTCCAACATGCAGCGCCAGTCGGTGCCGCTGCTGCGCTCCGAGGCGCCGCTGGTCGGCACCGGGATGGAGGCCCGCGCGGCCAAGGATGCCGGCGACGTGGTCGTCTGCGCCCAGGCGGGGGTGGTCGAGGATCTCTCGGCCGACTACATCACTGTCATGCACGACGACGGCACCCGGCGCACCTACCGGCTGGCGAAGTTCCGCCGGTCGAACCAGGGCACCTGCATCAACCAGAAGCCGATCGTGAACGAGGGCGACCGGGTCGAGGCTGGCCAGGTCATCGCGGACGGCCCGTGCACCGACAACGGTGAGATGGCGCTCGGCAAGAACCTGCTGGTCGCCTTCATGCCGTGGGAGGGGCACAACTACGAGGATGCGATCATCCTGTCCCAGCGTCTCGTCCAGGACGACGTGCTGTCCTCGACCCACATCGAGGAGCACGAGGTCGACGCCCGCGACACCAAGCTCGGCCCGGAGGAGATCACCCGGGACATCCCGAACGTCGCCGAGGAGGTTCTCGCCGACCTCGACGAGCGGGGGATCATCCGGATCGGCGCCGAGGTCTCGCCCGGCGACGTCCTGGTCGGCAAGGTCACACCCAAGGGCGAGACCGAGCTGACCCCCGAGGAGCGCCTGTTGCGCGCGATCTTCGGGGAGAAGGCCCGGGAGGTCCGTGACACCTCGCTGAAGGTGCCGCACGGTGAGTCCGGCAAGGTCATCGGCGTGCGGGTGTTCTCCCGCGAGGACGGCGACGAGCTCCCGCCCGGGGTCAACGAGCTGGTCCGGGTCTACGTCGCCCAGAAGCGGAAGATCACCGACGGGGACAAGCTTGCCGGCCGGCACGGCAACAAGGGTGTCATCGCCAAGATCCTGCCCGTCGAGGACATGCCCTTCCTCGAGGACGGCACCGCCGTCGACGTCGTGCTCAACCCGCACGGCGTGCCGCGCCGGATGAACCTCGGCCAGATCCTGGAGACCCACCTCGGGTGGGTTGCCAAGACCGGCTGGCAGGTCGACTCCGGCACCGAGGACTGGAAGGAGCGGCTGCGCGGCATCGGCGCGGACGCCGCCCCGGCCGGCACCAACGTGGCGACCCCCGTCTTCGACGGTGCTCGCGAGGAGGAGATCACCGGCCTGCTCGACTCCACCCTGCCCAACCGCGACGGCGTCCAGCTGATCGGCTCCTCCGGCAAGGCCAAGCTGTTCGACGGCCGGACCGGTGAGCTGTATCCCTACCCGGTGGCGGTCGGCTACATCTACATCCTCAAGTTGCTGCACCTGGTCGACGACAAGATCCACGCCCGGTCGACCGGTCCCTACTCAATGATCACCCAGCAGCCCCTGGGTGGTAAGGCGCAGTTCGGTGGCCAGCGGTTCGGCGAGATGGAGGTGTGGGCGCTGGAGGCATACGGCGCCGCCTACGCCCTGCAGGAACTGCTGACCATCAAGTCCGACGACGTCGTGGGCCGGGTCAAGGTCTACGAGGCGATCGTCAAGGGCGAGAACATTCCGGAGCCCGGTATCCCGGAGTCGTTCAAGGTGCTCATCAAGGAGATGCAGTCGCTGTGCCTCAACGTCGAGGTGCTCTCCAGCGATGGCGTGCAGATCGAGATGCGTGACACCGACGAGGACGTCTTCCGTGCGGCGGAGGAACTCGGGATCGACCTGTCCCGGCGCGAGCCGAGCAGCGTCGAGGAGGTCTGACGGACGCCGGGGGTCCGACGCCCCCGCCCTGATGGGCGGCGAGGCCTCCGGCGGCTCCATCCGACTCCAGCGTCCCGACCGAGAAAGAGAGAGCAGGCGACAGTCTTGCTGGACGTCAACTTCTTCGACGAACTGCGCATCGGTCTCGCCACCGCGGATGACATCCGCCAGTGGTCGCACGGTGAGGTCAAGAAGCCGGAGACGATCAACTACCGCACCCTGAAGCCGGAGAAGGACGGACTCTTCTGCGAGAAGATCTTCGGTCCCACCCGGGACTGGGAGTGCTATTGCGGTAAGTACAAGCGGGTCCGCTTCAAGGGCATCATCTGCGAGCGCTGCGGCGTCGAGGTCACCCGCGCCAAGGTGCGCCGCGAACGCATGGGGCATATCGAGCTCGCCGCCCCAGTCACCCACATCTGGTATTTCAAGGGTGTTCCGAGCCGGCTCGGCTACCTGCTGGACTTGGCGCCGAAGGACCTCGAGAAGGTCATCTACTTCGCCGCCTACATGATCACCAAGGTCGACACGGAGGCGCGTCACCGCGACCTGCCCACCCTCGAGGCCCGCATCGGCGTCGAGAAACAGCAGCTCGAGGACAAGAAGAACGCCGACGCGGAAGTCCGGCAGAAGCGGCTCGAGGCCGACCTCGCGCAGCTCGAGGCCGAGGGCGCCAAGGGTGACGCGCGACGCAAGGTCCGCGAGTCGGCCGAGCGCGAGATGCGCCAGATCCGGGACCGGGTGCAGCGTAAGATCGACGATCTCGACCGGGTCTTCGACCGCTTCAAGAACATGAAGGTCCAGGACCTGGAGCCGGACGAGCTGCTTTATCGCGAGCTGCGCGACCGCTTCGGTGCGTACTTCGACGGCGGCATGGGCGCCGAGGCGCTGCAGCGGCGGCTCGCTGACTTCGACCTGGGCGCCGAGGCCGAGTCGCTGCGCGAGACCATCCGCAGCGGCAAGGGTCAGAAGAAGGCCCGCGCGCTCAAGCGGCTCAAGGTTGTCTCGGCGTTCCTGAACACCCGCAACTCCCCGATGGGGATGGTGCTCGACTGCGTCCCGGTGATCCCACCCGATCTGCGCCCGATGGTGCAGCTCGATGGTGGCCGGTTCGCCACCTCGGACCTCAACGACCTGTATCGCCGGGTGATCAACCGGAACAACCGGTTGAAGCGGCTGCTCGACCTCGGCGCGCCCGAGATCATCGTCAACAACGAGAAGCGGATGCTGCAGGAGGCCGTCGACGCGCTGTTCGACAACGGCCGCCGCGGCCGGCCGGTCACCGGCCCGGGTAACCGTCCGCTGAAGTCGCTGTCCGACATGCTCAAGGGCAAGCAGGGCCGGTTCCGCCAGAACCTGCTGGGCAAGCGGGTCGACTACTCCGGCCGTTCGGTCATCGTCGTCGGTCCGCAGCTCAAGCTGCACCAGTGCGGTCTGCCCAAGCAGATGGCGCTGGAGCTGTTCAAGCCGTTCGTGATGAAGCGCCTGGTGGACCTCAACCACGCGCAGAACATCAAGTCGGCGAAGCGGATGGTCGAGCGGGCCCGCCCGGTCGTGTGGGACGTGCTCGAGGAGGTCATCACCGAGCACCCCGTGCTGCTCAACCGGGCGCCGACCCTGCACCGCCTCGGCATCCAGGCCTTCGAGCCGCAGCTCGTCGAGGGCAAGGCCATCCAGATCCACCCGCTGGTCTGCACGGCGTTCAACGCCGACTTCGACGGTGACCAGATGGCGGTGCACCTGCCGCTGTCCGCCGAGGCGCAGGCCGAGGCGCGGATCCTGATGCTGTCGAGCAACAACATCCTCTCGCCCGCATCGGGCCGGCCGCTGGCGATGCCGAGCCTCGACATGGTGACCGGGGTCTTCCATCTGTCCCGCCTGGCCGAGGGGGCGCTCGGCGAGGGGCGGTCGTTCTCCAGCGTCGCCGAGGCGCAGATGGCGTTCGACGCCCGGGAGATCGCCCTTCAGGCGAAGATCAAGGTGCGGTTGCGGGACACCACCCCGCCGTCGGACTGGGTCCCGCCCGCCGACTGGGTCACCGGGGACGTGTTCACCCTGGAGACCACGTTCGGCCGTTGCCTGCTCAACGAGGCGCTGCCGGAGGGCTACCCCTTCATCAACGCCCAGCTGAACAAGAAGGCACAGGCCGCGATCGTCAACGACCTGGCTGAGCGGTACCCGAAGATCCAGGTAGCGGCGACCCTGGACGCCCTGAAGAGCGCCGGTTTCTACTGGGCCACCCGGTCCGGGGTCACCGTCGCGATCGAGGACGTCGTCGCGCCGCCGAACAAGGCCGAGATCCTCGACGACTACGAGCAGCGTGCCGACCGGGTCCAGAAGCAGTTCGACCGCGGCTTCCTGTCCGATGAGGAGCGCCGCAGCGAGCTGGTCCAGATCTGGACCGAGGCGACCAACAAGATCGCCGAGGCGATGGAGGAGAACTTCCCGGCGACCAACCCGGTCTACGTGCTGGTCAACTCCGGAGCCGCTGGAAACATGATGCAGATCCGGCAGCTCGCCGGCATGCGTGGCCTGGTCTCCAACCCGAAGGGTGAGATCATCCCGCGGCCGATCAAGGCGAACTTCCGCGAGGGTCTGACCGTGCTGGAGTACTTCATCTCCACCCACGGTGCCCGTAAGGGACTCGCTGACACCGCCCTGCGCACCGCGGACTCGGGGTACCTGACTCGGCGGCTCGTCGACGTCAGCCAGGACGTCATCGTCCGCGAGGAGGACTGCGGCACCGAGCGCGGCATCCTCACCCGGATCGCCCGCAAGGGCGCCGACGGGGTGCTGGTCCGGGACCGGTACGCCGAGACCTCGGCGTACGCGCGGACGCTGGCTTCCGACGCGATCGACGCGAACGGCGAGGTCATCGTGCCCGCCGGCACCGACGCCGGGGACGTCGCGATCAGCCAGATCATCGAGGCCGGCATCGAGCAGGTGCGGGTCCGCTCGGCGCTGACCTGCGAGTCCCGGATGGGAGTGTGCGCCCAGTGCTACGGGCGCTCGCTCGCCACCGGCAAGCTGGTCGACGTCGGTGAGGCCGTCGGCATCGTCGCCGCGCAGTCCATCGGTGAGCCCGGCACCCAGCTGACGATGCGTACCTTCCACAGCGGTGGCGTCGCCGGCGACGACATCACCCAGGGCCTGCCGCGTGTCGTCGAGCTGTTCGAGGCGCGCAGCCCGAAGGGCAAGGCCCCCATCACCGAGGTCTCCGGCCGGGTGAAGATCGAGGAGACCGAGAAGACCTTCAAGGTCGTGGTGGTGCCGGACGACGGCAGCGACGAGATCGCCTACCCGGTCTCGCGGCGTTCGCGCCTGCGGGTCCGCGAGGGCGACCACATCGAGGTCGGCAGCCAGATCGTCGACGGTGCCGTCGACCCGCACGAGGTGTTGCGCATCCTCGGGCCGCGCCAGGTCCAGCTCCACCTGGTGGACCAGGTCCAGGAGGTCTACCGGTCGCAGGGTGTGTCGATCCACGACAAGCACATCGAGATCATCATCCGCCAGATGCTCAAGCGGGTGAACGTTCTCGAGTCGGGTGACACCACCCTGCTGCCCGGTGAGCTCTGCGAGCGGGCCCGGTTCGAGGCGGAGAACCGTCGGGTGGTGGAAGCCAGTGGCCAGCCGGCCTCGGCCCGCCCGGTCCTCATGGGGATCACCAAGGCGTCGCTGGCGACCGAGTCGTGGCTGTCGGCCGCATCCTTCCAGGAGACGACCCGGGTGCTCACCGACGCGGCGATCAACGCCCGGTCGGACTCGCTCGTCGGCCTGAAGGAGAACGTCATTATCGGAAAGCTCATCCCGGCCGGCACCGGGATCTCCCGGTACCGCAACATCCGGGTCGAGCCGACCGAGGAGGCACGTGCGGCGATGTACTCCGTCGGTGCCTACGAGGACGGCGGCGTCGATTACGGCGCGTTCGGCACGGGCTCCGGCCAGGCGGTCCCGCTGGACGAGTTCGACTACCGCAGCTCGGGAGACTTCCGCTGAGCAGGTCGCGAGGCTGACCGAGCGGAGCTGACCAGAGCCCGACCGAAGCCAGATCGATCAGGACCGGCCCGGCGCCCTCACCAGGGTGCCGGGCCGGTTGCGCGTCCAGGTCCGGAGCCCGCTGGTGGGACGGCGCGCAGAGGCGGAAATCGGTAGGATAGGGGCAGGCACCTGCGGTGGCGGTGGAAGGTAGCGGCGGTGTGATTCTGACCGGCGACCACGACGACCTGAGTCGGTTGGCCGCGCCTTATCGGACAGTGGCCATCGAATCGCTCCCCGGCAGTTGACGTGACCGGGGCTGGCCGTTTTATGACCGGGTGGACCGAGATTCGCCGGGAGCGAATGATCTACGAGGATGAGGCCATTCTCGTGCTAGACAAACCCGTCGGCATCTCGGTTATGGGAGAGCGGCACGACACCGATCTCGTCACCCTCGCCGGGGATGACGGCGAGGAGCTGTTCCCGGTGCACCGCATCGACAAGGTCACCTCGGGCCTGGTGCTCTTCGCCCGGCAGTTGCGGTTCCACGGTGATCTCACCCGGCAGTTCCAGCGCCGCACGGTGGACAAGCGATACCTCGTCCTGACCCGGACCCGTGGACTGCCCGCCTCGGGGACCATTGATCTGCCGCTGAGCGTGGGGCGCAAGAGTCGGGTCCGGGTGGCGGCGAACCGGGCCGACATCATGGCCGGCCTGGCGGAGATGGCCCCCTTGGCGGAGGTTCCCCGGGCAGGGCTTGCCCCGACCGGCGCGGGCGTCGGACGCTGGACGATTCCGCCCGCCGCGGTGTTCTCCCACGTCCGGACATACCCGTCCGTCACGACCTTCATCCGGGTATGGGAGGGCGGTGAGTACACCCTGCTCGCAGTCACGCCGGTCAGCGGGCGGCGCCACCAGATCCGGGTGCATCTGGCCTGGATCGGGCACCCGATCGAGGGCGATCCGCTGTTCGGCCGGGGTGCCACCGCCCGCACCCTGCTGCACTCGTGGCGGCTCGCCTTCGATGCGGCCTGGGCCGGCGGCTCCCGCATCGAGGTCGAGGCGCCCCCCGGAGCCGACTTCTGGGCCCCGGTACGCGCGCATCTGCCGGCCGGCCCGGCGGCGGCCCTCCTCGGGAACGTGGCGGGTGGGTCAGGAATAGGCGGTTTCGCGTAGCTCGCCGTAGACTCGGACCAGGTCGGGCAGCTGATAGTGCGCGTTCAGGCCGCTCGGATTGGGCAGGAGCCAGATGCCGGCGGGTCCCAGGGTCTCCGCCTGGCGGCCGACCTTCGCGCTGCGGCGCCCGAACCCGATCCGGTAGGCGGCCAGGCCGAGGAAGGCCACCCACCGGGGCGAGACCCGTTCGACGAGTTCGGTGAGCCGGGGCACGCCGGCGCGGACCTCGTCATCGCTGATCTCGTCGGCGCGCGCGGTGGAGCGGTGGACGAGATTGGTGATGCTGATGCCCCGGCGGGCCAGTTCGTCGGTCTCGCTGGGATGCAGCCGGCGTGGGGTGAAGCCGGCGAGGTGCAGCACCGGCCACAGCCGGTTGCTCGGCGTGCCGAAGTGAAAGCCGGTGGCCCCGGACTCGAGGGACGGATTGATCCCGCAGAGCAGCACGACGGTGGCCGGGGCGACCAGGTCCGGGACGGTGGTCCCGTAGGCCGCGAGCAGCTCGTCCCGGCTCGGCCGGCGTCGGGCGGGGGCGGCCGCGAATCGCGCGCCGGCTGCGTCAGACATGTCCTCGCGGGCCTCCGATGCCGGTATCGTGCTGTCCCGTACAGCGTGCCAGTAGGTGCAGCGTGCCAGTACGTGGGGCCGTGCTGCTGCCCGCCTGTGCCGCTCGTCGAGTGCATGCGCTTGTCGAGTGCCATAGTGCGCGCGGGGTCTGTGGGGGATTTCGCCGGACACCCCCGTTCGACACCTGACGCGGGCGTGGAGTACTGTTGAGCCCTGTGGTCGGAGTCCACGTGGCTCCGGCGTGCGTCCTGCACTTCGATGTGGCGCCGTGGTGCTCGCTAGGTTGACGTAAAGTCACTATTCGGGTATCCGTCGGCGACTGTCGAGCTCGATTCCGCGAAGCGGACGGGCGGGCTGGCGTGCCCCTCACCGGAACTGGATTACCGCATCGAGGTTCCGGTCGAATGGCGCGACACGCCCGACCGCGTGGGTCGGAGAAGCCGCTCGAGGACACTCCGGTGGGTCGGGTGCGGACCACAGCAGCAGGGAGGCCGGCGTACCGGTCTGGTTGCCCAAGGCAGTACGACGAGGCGTGACAGGAACGGGAGCGGCGTTGCCCACGATCCAGCAGCTGGTCCGCAAGGGCCGGCAGGACAAGGTCGAGAAGACCAAGACCCCGGCACTCAAGGGAAGCCCTCAGCGTCGTGGTGTGTGCACCCGCGTCTACACGACCACCCCGAAGAAGCCGAACTCGGCCCTGCGCAAGGTGGCCCGGGTCCGGTTGAACAGCGGGATCGAAGTCACCGCCTACATCCCCGGGGTCGGCCACAACCTGCAGGAGCACTCGATCGTCCTGGTTCGCGGTGGCCGAGTGAAGGATCTTCCGGGTGTCCGGTACAAGATCGTCCGAGGCGCTCTCGACACGCAGGGCGTCCGTAACCGTAAGCAGGCTCGTAGCCGCTACGGCGCGAAGAAGGAGAAGGGCTGATGCCGCGCAAGGGGCCTGCGCCCAAGCACGCCGTGGTGGTCGACCCGGTGTACGGGTCGCCGCTGGTGACCGCGCTGGTGAACAAGGTGCTGTTGAGCGGTAAGAAGTCGGTCGCGGAGCGCATCGTGTACGGCGCACTCGAGGGTGCGAAGAACAAGACCGGCAACGACCCGGTCGTCACGCTCAAGCGCGCGCTGGACAACGTCAAGCCGACGCTGGAGGTGCGTAGCCGCCGGGTGGGTGGTGCCACCTACCAGGTTCCGGTCGAGGTTCGCGCCGGCCGGAGCACCACCCTCGCGCTGCGCTGGATCGTCGGCTACTCCCGGGCTCGTCGCGAGAAGACGATGACCGAGCGGCTGATGAACGAGCTCATCGACGCGAGCAACGGCCTCGGCGCCAGCGTGAAGCGCCGGGAGGACACCCACAAGATGGCGGAGTCCAACAAGGCCTTCGCCCACTACCGCTGGTGATCCGAGATGCCATCTGACGTACATTCTTTGCTGGCCAGGACCCGCAATATCGGGATCATGGCCCACATCGACGCGGGCAAGACCACCACCACCGAGCGCATCCTCTTCTATACCGGTGTGAACTACAAGATCGGCGAGGTCCACGAGGGCGGCGCCACGATGGACTGGATGGAGCAGGAGCAGGAGCGGGGGATCACCATCACCTCCGCGGCCACCACCTGTATCTGGCGCGACCACACCATCAACATCATCGACACCCCCGGCCATGTCGACTTCACCGTCGAGGTGGAGCGCTCGCTGCGGGTCCTCGACGGTGCGGTCGCGGTCTTCGACGCGGTCGCCGGAGTCGAGCCGCAGAGCGAGACGGTCTGGAAGCAGGCCGACCGTTACAACGTCCCGCGTATCGCCTTCGTCAACAAGATGGACCGGGTCGGTGCCGAGTTCCACCGCTGCGTGGAGATGATGATCGACCGGCTCGACGCGACGCCGGCCGTGATCCAACTCCCGTGGGGCGTGGAGGCCGACTTCCGCGGTGTCATCGACCTGGTCCGCATGAAGGGCCTCCTCTGGAAGACCGAGGACAAGGGCGCCTCCTACGAGACCGTCGACATCCCGCGGGATCACCTCGAGGCCGCGCAGGAGTGGCGCGACAAGCTCCTCGAGACCGTCGCCGAGAACGATGACGAGCTCATGGAGCTCTACCTCGAGGGTGAGGAGCCCTCCACGGAGCAGCTCATCGCCGCCCTGCGCCGCGCGACCCTGGCGAGCAAGGTCAACCCGGTGCTGTGTGGTTCGGCGTTCAAGAACAAGGGCGTCCAGCCCATGCTCGACGCCGTCGTCGACTTCCTGCCGAACCCGCTGGACATCGGCGCCACCGTCGGCCATGCGGTCGGCGGCGAGGAGACCGAGGTCCGCCGGGAGCCGAGCGAGGACGAGCCGTTTTCCGCGCTCGCCTTCAAGATCATGAGTGACCCGTACGTGGGTAAGCTGACCTATATCCGGGTGTACTCCGGCAAGCTGACCGGTGGTTCGCCGGTGCTGAACTCGACGAAGGACCGCAAGGAGCGCGTCGGCCGGATCCTGCAGATGCACGCCAACCACCGGGAGGACCGGGAGGGCGTCGGCGCGGGACAGATCGTGGCCGTGGTGGGGCTGAAGAACACCACCACGGGTGACACGCTCTGCGACCCGAACGCCCCGGTGATCCTGGAGTCGATGACGTTCCCGGCGCCGGTCATCCACGTCGCGATCGAGCCGAAGACCAAGGTCGACCAGCAGAAGCTGGGCGCCGCCATCCAGCGCCTCGCCGAGGAGGACCCGACCTTCCAGGTCCGCACCGACGAGGAGACCGGTCAGACGATCATCGCCGGCATGGGCGAGCTGCACTTGGACGTGCTGGTCGACCGGATGCGCCGCGAGTTCGGTGTCGAGGCGAACGTCGGCAAGCCGCAGGTGGCCTATCGGGAGACGATCCGCCGCAAGGTGGAGAAGGTCGACTACACCCACAAGAAGCAGACGGGTGGATCCGGCCAGTACGCCCGGGTGATCATCAACCTGGAGCCCTCCGGCGGCGACGGCGGCGGCTACGAGTTCGAGAACAAGGTCACGGGTGGTCGCATCCCCCGGGAGTACATCCCCTCGGTGGATGCGGGCTGCCAGGAGGCCATGGAGTTCGGTGTGCTCGCCGGCTACCCGCTGGTGGACGTCAAGGTCACCCTGCTTGACGGCCAGTTCCACGACGTCGACTCGTCCGAACTCGCATTCAAGATCGCCGGTTCGATGGCGTTCAAGGATGCGGCCCGCAAGGCCGACCCGGTGCTGCTCGAGCCTCTGATGGCCGTCGAGGTCACCACCCCCGAGGACCACATGGGTGACGTGATCGGCGACCTGAACTCCCGCCGTGGGCAGATCCAGGCGATGGAGGAGCGGGGCGGTTCCCGGATCGTACGGGCGCTGGTGCCACTGTCGGAGATGTTCGGCTACGTTGGTGATCTTCGGTCGAAGACCTCCGGCCGGGCGAGCTACTCCATGCAGTTCGACTCCTACGCCGAGGTTCCCGCGAACGTCGCCAAGGAGATCATCGCCAAGGCCCGGGGAGAGTGAACGCCCTCGCGGCGTGAGCAACACCCCTACCTGACTACACTGCACGACACCACCCGTCCTTGGAGGGACACCCGTGGCGAAGCAGAAGTTCGAGCGGACGAAGCCGCACGTCAACATCGGCACCATTGGTCACATCGACCACGGCAAGACGACCCTGACCGCGGCGATCACCAAGGTCCTGCACGACGCCTACCCGGACCTCAACCCCTTCACGCCGTTCGACCAGATCGACAAGGCGCCGGAGGAGAAGGCCCGCGGCATCACGATCTCGATCGCCCACGTCGAGTACCAGACCGACACCCGGCACTACGCGCACGTCGACTGCCCGGGACACGCCGACTACATCAAGAACATGATCACCGGTGCCGCCCAGATGGACGGCGCGATCCTGGTCGTGTCCGCTACCGACGGCCCGATGCCGCAGACGAAGGAGCACGTGCTCCTCGCCCGCCAGGTCGGCGTGCCCTACATCGTCGTCGCCCTGAACAAGGCCGACATGGTCGACGACGAGGAGATCCTCGAGCTCGTCGAGCTGGAGGTCCGGGAGCTGCTGAGCTCGTACGAGTTCCCGGGCGACGACGTTCCGGTCGTCCGGGTCTCCGCGCTCAAGGCGCTGGAGGGCGACAAGGAGTGGGGCGCCAAGCTCCTCGAGCTCATGGCGGCGGTCGACGAGTCGATCCCCGAGCCGCAGCGTGACATCGACCGGCCGTTCCTCATGCCGATCGAGGACGTCTTTACGATCACTGGTCGTGGCACCGTGGTCACCGGCCGCGTCGAGCGCGGAATCGTCAAGGTCAACGAGACCGTGGAGATCGTCGGCATCAAGCCGGAGACCACCTCCACCACCGTGACCGGTGTCGAGATGTTCCGCAAGCTGCTCGACGAGGGGCGTGCCGGCGACAACGTCGGTCTGCTCCTGCGCGGTATCAAGCGTGAGGACGTCGAGCGCGGCCAGGTCATCGTCAAGCCGAAGTCGATCACCCCGCACACGGTGTTCGAGGCTCGCGTCTACATCCTCAACAAGGATGAGGGCGGACGGCACACGCCGTTCTTCAAGAACTACCGCCCGCAGTTCTACTTCCGCACCACCGACGTGACCGGCGTCGTGACCCTCCCCGAGGGCACGGAGATGGTCATGCCGGGGGACAACACCGAGATGACGGTCGAGCTGATCCAGCCGATCGCCATGGAGGAGGGTCTGCGCTTCGCCATCCGCGAGGGTGGCCGGACCGTCGGCGCGGGCCAGGTCACGAAGGTTCTCAAGTAGTAGCCGTGGGCGGTGGGTCCGGGCGTGTGTACGGACCCACCGCCCACTGCGCTGCCTGACCAGACGGGGCCCGGCCCCACGTGTGGCGGGGTCGCCCCGGCCAGGCAGGGCTCTCGCGAGACTCGGCTGCCGAGGACAACCGGCCGCCGGTAAGGGACGCAGCCCGGTCCCGGTCGACACGTCGAGCGGGACCGGCACGAGACAGCGGTACAACCGGCAGATTCTTTCCGCCGGCGGCGCGGTGCCAGGCTCGCCGCGCGGCCGGCGGTGAGGATCTACGGGCGGTGACCCGGTAGCGATACCGGCCGGACGAGACAGACAGGACAGGCGAAGCCCACCATGGCGGCACAGAAGATCCGCATCCGGCTCAAGGCCTATGACCACGAGGTCATCGACAGCTCGGCGCGGAAGATCGTCGAGACGGTGACGCGGACGGGCGCGCAGGTCGCGGGACCGGTGCCGCTGCCGACGGAGAAGAACATCTACTGCGTCATCCGGTCGCCGCACAAGTACAAGGACAGCCGCGAGCACTTCGAGATGCGGACGCACAAGCGGCTGATCGACATTCTTGACCCGACGCCCAAGACGGTCGACTCGCTCATGCGCCTCGACCTGCCCGCCGGCGTCGATATCGAGATCAAGCTGTAAGAGGGGCCGGCGCAGTCATGCTCATCCGCAACTACAGAGGGCTCCTGGGCACCAAGCTCGGGATGACCCAGGTATGGGACGCGAACAACCGCGTCGTGCCGGTCACCGTCATCAAGGCCGGACCTAACGTCGTCACGCAGGTCAAGACGCCTGACTCGGACGGCTACTCGGCCGTGCAGCTCGGTTACGGCGAGATCGACCCGCGTAAGATCAACAATCCCGCTCGCGGCCACTTTGCCACCAGTGGGGTGACGCCTCGGCGCCACCTCGTCGAGCTGCGGACCGCCGACGCCGGCAACTACCGGCCCGGCCAGGAGCTGACCGGCGAGGTGTTCTCCGCCGGGACCGTCGTCGACGTCACCGGCACCTCGAAGGGT
Organism: Frankia sp. CcWB3; assembly: GCF_977927595.1. Lineage (NCBI taxonomy): Bacteria > Bacillati > Actinomycetota > Actinomycetes > Frankiales > Frankiaceae > Frankia > Frankia sp. CcWB3. The sequence goes on along the minus strand of NZ_CDWRCK010000001.1, from coordinate 62,114 downwards.
AAGGGGTTCGCCGGTGTCATGAAGCGTCACGGGTTCAAGGGCCTGGGCGCGGGGCACGGCGTCGAGCGCAAGCACCGCTCGCCGGGGTCGGTCGGCGGCTGCGCCACTCCCGGTCGCGTGTTCAAGGGCCTGCGCATGGCCGGCCGGATGGGTCACGTGCGCACAACGACCTCGGGGCTGACGATCCACGCCGTCGACACCGAGCGCGGCTATCTGCTGGTCAGGGGTGCGGTGCCCGGCCCGGACGGTGGTCTGGTCCTCGTGCGCAGCGCGGCCAAGCGCCCGGCGCCCGAGACCATCGCCCCGGCGGCCGAGCCGGCCGATACCGGTGAGGAGGTCTCGGCATGAGCCGGGTGGCCACATCCGACCCGAGCGTCACCACGCGCACCGTCGCGGTGCACGCGCCGAACGGGGGCGACGGCGGCAGTGTCGAGCTGCCCGGTGGCGTGTTCGACGTGCCGCTCAACGTCCCGCTGATCCACCAGGTCGTGGTGGCGCAGCTCGCGGCGGCCCGCCAGGGCACGCACGACACGAAGACCCGCGGCGAGGTCCGCGGCGGTGGCCGTAAGCCGTATCGGCAGAAGGGCACCGGCCGGGCCCGGCAGGGATCGCTGCGGGCTCCGCAGTTCACCGGCGGTGGCACCGTGCATGGCCCCACGCCGCGCAGATACGACCAGCGGACCCCGAAGAAGATGAAGGCCGCCGCGCTGCGCGGCGCGCTGTCCGACCGGGCCCGCAACAACCGGGTGCACGTGGTGTCCTCGCTGGTCTCCGGCGAGGCGCCGTCGACGAAGAGCGCGATCACCGCGCTGCGGACGATCGCCGACACCCGCCGGGTGCTGCTGGTGGCGAGCCGTTCGGACGAGCTGACCTGGAAGAGCCTGCGCAACGTCGCGGCGGTGCACCTGCTCGACCCGGGCCAGCTCAACACCTATGACGTGCTGGTGAGCGACGACGTGGTCTTCACCGAGGAGGCGCTGGCCGCATTCCTTGCTCGTGACACCCGTCCGGCGACCTCTACCGCCGGGACCGAGGCTGCCGCGGGCACCGAAGGTGTGGCCGGGGCGGAGGAGAACAAGTGATTCCCGACCCGCGTGACGTGATCCTGCGGCCGGTCGTCTCCGAGAAGAGCTACGGCCTGCTCGACGAGAACGTCTACACCTTCATCGTGCGTCCGGACGCGAACAAGACCCAGATCAAGCTCGCGGTCCAGCAGATCTTCAATGTGCGGGTCCTGCGGGTGAACACCATCAACCGGCAGGGCAAGCGCAAGCGGACCAAGCACGGCTGGGGACACCGGTCCGCCTCCAAGCGGGCCCTGGTGAGCCTGGCTCCCGGTGACACGATCGAGATCTTCGGAGGCCCCGGTGCCTGAGCGCGTGCGCTCCGCGGCGGCGGTGGGTCCAGGACGGTAGGAAGCCATGGGTATTCGTAGGTACAAGCCGACGACGCCGGGGCGTCGTGGTGCGAGCGTGGCCGACTTCGTCGAGATCACTCGTGACCACCCGGAGAAGTCGCTGGTCCGCCCGCTGCACTCCAAGGGCGGGCGCAACGTCCACGGCCGGATCACCACCCGGCACCAGGGCGGCGGCCACAAGCGGGCGTACCGGGTCATCGACTTCCGGCGGGACAAGGACGGGGTGCCGGCCAAGGTCGCGCACATCGAGTACGACCCCAACCGCACCGCCCGGATCGCGCTGCTGCACTACCTCGACGGGGAGAAGCGATACATCCTCGCGCCGGTGAAGCTGAGGCAGGGCGATACGGTCAGCTCCGGCGTGGGCGCCGACATCAAGCCCGGCAATGCGCTGCCGCTGCGCAACATCCCGACCGGCACGGTGGTGCACGCCATCGAGCTGCGTCCCGGTGGTGGTGCGAAGATCGCCCGCAGCGCCGGCACGAGTGTGCAGCTCGTCGCGAAGGACGGCCCCTACGCTCAGCTGCGGATGCCCTCCGGTGAGATCCGCAACGTGGATGTGCGCTGCCGCGCGACGGTCGGCGAGGTCGGCAACGCGGAGCAAAGCAACATCAACTGGGGTAAGGCCGGCCGGATGCGCTGGAAGGGTCGCCGACCCACCGTGCGTGGTGTCGCGATGAACCCGGTCGACCACCCGCACGGTGGTGGTGAGGGTAAGACTTCCGGCGGTCGTCACCCCGTCAACCCCAAGGGCCGTCCGGAGGGGCGGACCCGCGCGACCCGCAAGTCGTCCGACGCGCTCATCGTGCGTCGTCGCAAGCAGAACAGGCGGCGGTAGTGGTGATCTCCAGGCCCCGGGCCGCGTCGACCACCAGCGCGCCGCCGACCAGCCGCACCCATCGGATCTGAGCAGGAAGGAGGAGACACAGCCATGCCACGCAGTCTGAAAAAGGGCCCGTTCGTCGACGACCACCTGCTCAAGAAGGTGGATCTGCAGAACTCCAAGGGCACCAAGCACGTCATCAAGACCTGGTCGCGCCGGTCGACCGTGATCCCCGACATGCTGGGGCACACGATCGCCGTGCACGACGGCCGCAAGCACGTCCCGGTCTTCATCACCGAGGGCATGGTCGGGCACAAGCTCGGCGAGTTCGCCCCGACCCGGACCTTCCGTGGCCACGTCAAGGAGGACCGGAGGTCACGCCGTGGCTGACGATCTCGTTGACGGCCTGACCCGGGCCGGTCTTCCCGGGGCCAAGGCCTCGGCCCGCTATGTCCGGGTCTCGCCGACGAAGGCCCGCCGGGTCGTCGACCTGGTGCGCGGGCGCTCGGTCGGCGAGGCGCTGGACATCCTCCGGTTCGCTCCGCAGGCGGCCAGCGAGGACGTGTACAAGGTTGTCGCCAGCGCCGCGGCGAACGCCGAGAACAACCACAGCCTCGATCCGGCCACCCTGTGGGTCGGCGAGGTCTACGTGGACGAGGGGCCGACGCTCAAGCGCATCCGGCCCCGCGCCCAGGGCCGGGTCTATCGGATCCGCAAGCGCACCAGCCACATCACCGTCGTGGTGGAGAGCCGGGAGCCGGTCTCCGCGGCCGGCCGGGGCGCCAAGACGACCGCGAAGACGACAAGGAGGGCCCGGTAGTGGGGCAGAAGGTCAACCCGCACGGGTTCCGGCTTGGTATCACCTCGGAGTTCACCTCTCGCTGGTACGCCGACAAGCAGTACAAGGCGTACGTCGGCGAGGACGTGAAGATCCGTAAGATGATGTCGCGGGGCATGGAGCGGGCCGGCATCAGCCGGGTCGACATCGAGCGGACCCAGGGGCGGCTGCGGGTGGACATCCACACCGCGCGCCCAGGCATCGTCATCGGTCGCCGTGGCGCCGAGGCCGACCGTATCCGTGGCGACCTGGAGAAGCTCACCGGCAAGCAGGTGCAGCTCAACATCCTCGAGGTGAAGAACCCCGAGGTCGACGCCCAGCTCGTCGCCCAGGGGGTGGCTGAGCAGCTCTCCAGCCGGGTCAGCTTCCGCCGGGCGATGCGCAAGGCCATGCAGACCGCGATGAAGGGCGGCGCGAAGGGGATCCGGGTGCAGTGCTCGGGTCGTCTCGGTGGCGCCGAGATGAGCCGGTCGGAGTTCTACCGCGAGGGTCGGGTGCCGTTGCACACCCTTCGCGCGGACATCGACTACGGCTTCTATGAGGCTCGGACGAACTTCGGCCGCATCGGCGTGAAGGTCTGGATCTACAAGGGCGACGTCGTCCAGAGCCGGGCCGAGCGTGAGGCGCAGGAGGCGCTGCAGCGCCAGACCCGCCGGGAGCGCCCGCGCCGCGGGCCGCGTTCCGGCTCGTCCGGCACGACCCAGGGCGGGACCGAAGCGGGCCGGGCGGCGGCCCGCAGCGAGCGCCGGGGCCGTGGTGGTGGCGGCGGGAACGCCCCGGCTGAGACTCCGGCGGGCGAGGCCGCGGCGGCCGAGTCGACGGCACCTGTCGCGGAGTCCGCCACCGCGGCGCCGAGTACGCCGGCCGCGACGCCTGAGGCGGCCGTGGCGAACACTCCGGAGAAGGCGGAGGAATAGACATGCTGATTCCCCGGAAGGTCGCGCACCGCAAGCAGCACCACCCCGGGCGGACCGGTGCCGCCAAGGGCGGAACCCGGGTCACGTTCGGTGAGTACGGGATTCAGGCCCTGGAGTCGGCTTACGTGACGAACCGGCAGATTGAGTCGGCCCGTATCGCGATGACCCGGCACATCCGTCGTGGTGGAAAGGTCTGGATCAACATCTACCCGGACCGTCCGCTGACCAAGAAGCCGGCCGAGACCCGGATGGGTTCCGGTAAGGGCTCGCCTGAGTGGTGGGTCGCGAACGTCAAGCCGGGCCGGGTCCTGTTCGAGCTGTCCGGGGTCGCGGAGCCGGTGGCCCGCGAGGCGATGCGGCGGGCCATCCACAAGCTGCCGATGAAGTGCCGTTTCGTGGTCCGTGAAGGTGGTGCGTAATGGCTGTCGCTACCGCGGACGAGCTGCGGAGCCTGTCGGGCGAGGAGCTCGTCGACAAGCTTCGGGAGGCCAAGGAGGAGCTGTTCAACCTCCGGTTCCAGGCGGCGACCGGGCAGCTGTCGAACAACCGCCGGCTGCAGGCCGTGCGGCGCGACATCGCCCGGATCTACACCGTCATGCGCGAACGGGAGCTGGGTATCACCGACGATCCGGCGGTGGCGGCCGGCGCGGCGGACGATGACGCGACGCAGTCGGAACGGGCGTGAGGACAGTGACAGACGAGACGGCCTCCCAGGAGGCTTCGCAGAGCACGGACGCGGCGGCTCTCCCCCGCGGATTCCGTAAGGTCCGAGAGGGCCTCGTGGTCAGCGACAAGATGACCAAGACCGTCGTGGTCGCGGTCGAGGACCGGGTGCAGCACCCGCTGTACGGCAAGACGATCCGTCGTACCAAGAAGGTCAAGGCGCACGACGAGAGCGGCACCACCGGTGTCGGCGACCGCGTCCTACTGATGGAGACGCGGCCGCTGTCGACGACCAAGCGGTGGCGGATCGTTCAGGTCTTGGAGAAGGCGAAGTAGTGAAGTAGTTCTGGCCCGGACGCCGGGGCCGGGCAGGACCGGGTGATCAGTAGTACCGGGTGATCAGGAGCGGAAAGTGATTCAGCAGGAGTCGCGACTTCGGGTTGCCGACAACACCGGAGCGCGGGAGATTCTCTGCATCCGGGTGCTCGGCGGCTCTGGGCGTCGTTACGCGGGGATCGGCGACATCATCGTCGGCACGGTGAAGGACGCCCTGCCCGGCGCCGGCGTGAAGCGCGGCGACGTGGTCAAGGCGGTCGTGGTGCGTACCACCAAGGAGCGCCGGCGGCCGGACGGCTCCTACATCCGCTTCGACGAGAACGCGGCGGTGCTCATCCGGGACGGTGGTGACCCTCGGGGCACCCGCATCTTCGGGCCGGTCGGCCGGGAGCTGCGTGACAAGAAGTTTATGAAGATCATCTCGCTGGCGCCGGAGGTGCTGTGACCGTGGCCACTTTGAAGATCAAGAAAGGCGACACGGTCCAGATCATCACCGGCAAGGACCGTGGGCTCAAGGGTAAGGTCATCCGCGCCTACCCGGAGCAGAACAAGGTCCTCGTCGAGGGCGCGAACCGGATCACCCGGCACACCCGGGTCCAGCAGAGCACGCGCGGCTCGCAGTCCGGGGGCATCATCACCCAGGAGGCGCCGATCCACGTGAGCAACGTGATGATCGTTGACCCGTCTGACGGGAAGCCGACCCGGATCGGTTACCGCATCAACGACGACGGCACCAAGGTGCGTGTCTCGCGGCGCACCGGCACCGAGCTGTAGGCCGAGCGAGCAGTCGAGCAGTTGGGAAACGAGATTAGACCATGACTGTGACCACCGAGGGCCGGACCATCGAAGGCCGGACCACCGGCGCTCGCCCGGTTCCACGGCTCAAGCAGCGGTACCGTGACGAGATCGCCCCGGCGCTGCGGGACCAGTTCTCCTACCGCAACGTCATGCAGATCCCCGGCGTCGTCAAGGTCGTCGTCAACATGGGGGTCGGAGACGCCGCCCGGGACGCGAAGCTGATCGATGGCGCTGTGCGGGATCTTGCGGCCATCACCGGTCAGAAGCCCGCGGTCCGGCGCGCGAAGAAGTCCATCGCCCAGTTCAAGCTGCGCGAAGGGATGCCGATCGGCGCCAAGGTGACGTTGCGTGGTGACCGGATGTGGGAGTTCCTCGACCGCCTCGTCACCATCGCGCTGCCGCGTATCCGTGACTTCCGCGGGCTGTCGCCGAAGCAGTTCGACGGTGCCGGCAACTACACCTTCGGGGTGACCGAGCAGTCGATCTTCCACGAGATCGATATCGACCGGATCGATCGGGTTCGGGGCATGGACATCACGGTCGTCACCACCGCGACCACCGACGACGAGGGCCGGGCGCTCCTGCGGGCGCTGGGCTTCCCCTTCCGGGAGAACTAGAGAGATGGCCAAGAAAGCACTGATCGAGAAGTCGAACCGTAAGCCGAAGTATGCGGTCCGGGGTTATACCCGATGCCAGCGCTGCGGCCGGTCCCGCTCGGTGTACCGGGGCTTCGGGCTCTGCCGGGTATGCCTGCGGCAGATGGCGCATCGTGGCGAGCTGCCCGGCGTCACCAAGAGCTCCTGGTAGGCCGGTACCGCGCCCCGGACCGGGGCCGGCACGGCTCCACCGGCAGCACGGCTCCACCGCACCACCACCGCACCTCCACCCGATCGCGGCAGGCCCGGCATCCAGCGGCCGAGGACGACCTCGGCGCCGGCGGGAACCGCCGTGAGAAAGGCGTCAAGCCATGACGATGACCGATCCGATTGCGGACATGCTCACGCGTGTCCGGAACGCCAGCAGGGCGTACCACGACCGCGTGGTGATGCCTCACAGCAAGATCAAGACGCACATTGCCGAGATTCTCCAGCAGGAGGGATACATCTCCGGCTGGCACGTCGAGGACGCGACCTCGGCTGGCGGCGTCGGCCACACCCTGGTCATCGATCTGAAGTACGGCCCCAACCGGGAACGCTCGATCGCCGGGATCAAGCGCATCAGCAAGCCGGGTCTGCGGGTCTATGCCAAGGCGACGAACCTCCCGAAGGTCCTCGGGGGCCTGGGCGTCGCCATCATCTCCACCTCGTCGGGTCTGCTGACCGACAAGCAGGCGGGCAAGCGGGGCGTGGGCGGGGAAGTCCTCGCCTACATCTGGTAAGGAGGGCGAGCGATGTCACGGATCGGGCGCCTGCCCATTCCCGTCCCCAGCGGTGTCGATGTCACCGTCCAGGGAGCCACCATCACCGTCAAGGGGCCCAAGGGCACCCTGAGCCACGTCGTGGCCGAGCCGATCGTGGTGAACACCGAGGACGGTCGGCTCCTCGTGACCCGGCCCGACGATGAGCGTCGCTCCCGGTCGCTGCACGGCCTGACTCGCACCCTGGTCTCCAATATGGTCACCGGCGTCACCGCCGGATACTCGAAGACCCTGGAGATCGTCGGCGTCGGTTACCGTGTCCAGGCCAAGGGCTCCGACCTGGAGTTCGCCCTCGGATACAGCCACCCGGTGCCGGTCAAGGCCCCGGAGGGCATCCGCTTCGAGGTGCAGACCCCGACCCGCTTCGTGGTCCACGGGATCGACAAGCAGCTGGTCGGTGAGGTCTCCGCGAAGATCCGCGGGCTGCGCAAGCCCGACCCGTACAAGGGCAAGGGCGTGCGCTACCAGGGCGAGGTCGTCCGCCGCAAGGTCGGGAAGACCGGGAAGTAGGAGATAGATCATGGCAGTGAGCCTCGGCGCCAGCTCGCGCCGACGGACCGCGAAGCTCCGTCGGCACGTCCGGGTGCGCAAGAAGGTGGCGGGCACCCCGTCCCGCTCACGGCTCGTCGTCACCCGGTCCTCGCGGCACATCTACGCCCAGGTCATCGACGACGTCGCCGGCCACACGCTGGCGTCGGCGTCCACCCTGGACGTGTCGCTGCGCGGCGGCGAGGGGGACAAGACCGAGCAGGCCCGCAAGGTCGGCGCACTGGTCGCCGAGCGCGCGAAGGCGGCCGGGATCGCCGCGGTCGTGTTCGATCGCGGTGGGCGGACCTACTCCGGCCGCATCGCCGCGCTCGCGGACGCGGCGCGGGGGAGCGGGCTGGACTTCTGATGACTTCCCCCAGCCTTTACTGTCAGTCCAGCCTTTACCGCCAGTACAGCCAGAACAGGGAGATGTTGTAGATGCCAGGCCAGCAGCGCCGCGGCGGCGGCTCCGGCGGCTCGGACCGTCGGGAACGCCGGGACCGGTCGGGCAGCGGCCCGGCGCAGGAGAAGAACGCCTACGTCGAGCGGGTTGTCGCGATCAACCGCGTGGCGAAGGTTGTCAAGGGCGGACGTCGGTTCAGCTTCACGGCGCTCGTCGTGGTCGGTGACGCGGACGGGACCGTGGGCGTCGGCTATGGCAAGGCCAAGGAGGTTCCGGCCGCCATCGCCAAGGGCGTCGAAGAAGCCAAGAAGCACTTCTTCAAGGTGCCCCGGATCGGTTCGACGATTCCGCACCCGGTGCAGGGCGAGGAGGCAGCCGGCGTCGTGCTGCTCAAGCCCGCCTCGCCCGGTACCGGGGTCATCGCCGGTGGTCCGGTCCGTGCCGTGCTGGAGTGCGCCGGTGTGCACGACGTGCTCTCGAAGTCGCTCGGCTCATCGAACCCGATCAACATTGTGCACGCGACGGTCGCTGCTCTGCGTGGTCTGATGCGTCCCGAGGAGATCGCCGCCCGTCGCGGCCTGCCGCTGGAGGACGTCGCTCCGCCGGCCATGCTGCGCGCTCGTGCGGCGGGAGCCGGTGTCTGATGGCCAAGCTGCGCATCACGCAGATCCGGTCGGGGATCGGTGGTACCTCGAACCAGCGGGCCACGCTGCGTACCCTTGGTCTGCGGAAGATCAACGCGACGACCGTCCGTGATGATCGTCCCGAGATTCGCGGGATGATCAGAACTGTGACCCATCTTGTCCGGGTCGAGGAGGTGGACTCCTAGCCATGGCCGAACTGACGAAGACCGACGCCGGTGACGACACCGGCGCCACCGGCGCGGGCACTGAGGCCGGCTCGGCGCAGGCCGTCCGTGGCCGCGGCCTGAAGGTGCACCACCTCCGGCCGGCCCCCGGCGCCCATAAGTCCAAAACCCGCGTCGGTCGCGGTGAGGGTTCCAAGGGCAAGACCGCCGGGCGGGGCACCAAGGGCTCGAAGGCCCGCAAGCAGGTGCCCGCCCGGTTCGAGGGTGGCCAGATGCCCCTGCACATGCGCCTGCCCAAGCTGAAGGGCTTCCGCAACCGGTTCCGCGTCGAGTACCAGGTCGTGAACGTCGCCACCCTCGCGGAGCTGTTCCCGCAAGGTGGTGAGGTCACCAAGGCCGCCCTCGTGGCCAGGGGTGCGGTGCGGGGCAAGTCGCCGGTGAAGGTGCTGGGCAACGGCGACATCGACGTCGCGCTGCACGTGAGCGCGGACGCGTTCTCGGCCTCCGCGAAGGAGAAGATCGCCGCTGCCGGCGGGAGCGTCACGCAGAGCTGAGAGCATGGGTGGGGGTATGGGCCATGTCACCCCGCTCCCACCCCGGCCCCGCCCGTCCGGACCCCTCGCCAGGCGGCCATGCGCCTCGGCGTCAGCCGTCTCTTGCCGTCTACCATCGCTTACCCATGGTGATGTCGGGACGAGTGGGCCGGGTGTCCTGTTACAGTCGCCTAACCGACCTCGGCGACCGGCCGGGGGAGGCGATCCGCACTGGGCAGGATGTCCACTTCCCGTCGGTCCGCAATCCCAGCAGGAGGAGCCGTGCTCACCGCCTTCACGCGGGCATTCCGCACGCCTGACCTGCGCAAGAAGCTGCTGTTCACCGTCGGTATCGTGGTGCTGTTCCGGTTCGGCAGCGTCATGCCGTCGCCGGGTGTCTCGACGTCCGCAGTGAACACCTGCCTGGACTCGGCGAGTGCCGACAGCAGCAACGTCTACTCGCTGATCAACCTGTTCAGTGGTGGGGCGCTGCTGCAGCTGTCCATCTTCGCGCTTGGCATCATGCCGTATATCACATCGAGTATCATCATTCAGTTGCTCGTTGTGGTGATCCCTCGGCTGGAGCAGCTGAAGAAGGAGGGCAGCTCGGGCGAGCAGAAGCTTACACAGTACACCCGGTACCTGACGATCGCCCTCGGTCTTCTGCAGGCCACCGGCATCGTGGCGCTGGCCCGCAGCGGCCGGCTGTTCCCCGACTGTTCGGCCGCCATCATCCCGGACACGAGCCTGTTCCGGATCGCGACAATTGTCATCACGATGACAGCGGGTACCTCGGTCATCATGTGGATGGGTGAGCTGATCACCGCCCGGGGGGTCGGCAACGGCATGTCGCTGCTGATCTTCACCTCGATCGCGGCGAGGCTTCCCTCCGAAGGCGGACGCATTCTCCAGGTCGCCGGCGGTGTGGTGTTCGGCCTGGTGCTCCTGCTCGGTCTCGCGATCGTCGTGTTCGTCGTGTTCGTCGAGCAGTCTCAGCGTCGCATCCCGGTCCAGTACGCCAAGCGTCTAATCGGGCGGCGGATGTACGGCGGGACGTCGACCTACCTGCCGATCAAGGTCAACCAGGCCGGGATCATCCCCGTCATCTTCGCGTCCTCGCTGCTGCAGCTCCCTCAGCTTGCCGGACAGGTGTGGAGCAACCAGAGCTTCCAGGACTTCGAGCAAAGATACCTCTCCAGGGGTGGCCATCCATTCTATCTGGTGACATATTTCGCACTCATCATCTTCTTCACCTATTTTTATGTTGCGATCACCTTCAACCCGACGGAGGTCGCGGACAATATGAAGAAGTATGGTGGGTTCATTCCCGGGATCAGGCCGGGGAACCCGACGGCGGAGTACCTCAAACATGTACTCGACCGAATCACGCTCCCGGGATCGCTGTTCCTCGGCGTGATCACGGTTCTTCCGTTGGCACTGCTGAACCTGACCAAGGACCAGCCGTTCCCCTTCGCGGGCACGTCGGTTTTGATCATGGTGGGGGTTGGGCTGGAAACCGTGAAGCAGATCGAAAGCCAGCTCATGCTCCGCAATTACGAAGGTTTCCTCCGGTAGTGCGCCTCGTACTGGTCGGGCCGCCCGGTGCCGGAAAGGGCACCCAGGCCGCGTTCATTGCCCAGGCGCGGTCGATCCCCAAGATCTCCACCGGGGACATCTTCCGGGCGAATGTGCGACAGGGAACGGAGCTGGGCGTCAAGGCCAAGGCCTTCATGGATGCCGGTGATCTCGTACCGGACGAGATCACCATCGGTATGGTCCGCAACCGCTTGGCCGAGGACGACGCGGTCAAGGGATTCCTGCTCGATGGTTTCCCTCGCAACGTCCCGCAGGCCGAGGTGCTCGGGCAGATGCTCGATGGCATGGGGACCCGTCTGGACGTGGTGCTCGAGCTCGTCGTCGACGACGACGAGGTGGTGCGCCGGCTGTCCGGTCGGCGAACCTGTCGGAACTGCGGTCATATCTGGCACATCGACTTCGACCCGCCGTCGGTCGAGGGCGTCTGTGACCGGTGTGGTGGCGAGCTGTTCCAGCGCGACGACGACCGGTCGGAGACGGTCCGTCATCGGCTCGAGGTCTACGCGGACCAGACGTCGCCGCTGGTGGCGTACTACGCCGAAAAGGGCATCCTGATCGGTATCGACGCCACCGGACCGGTGGACAACGTCACCGACCGCGCGCTCGACGCCCTGCGGCACTACGGCGACTGAACCCGTCGGCCTGGTCCGGGCGCGGACCAGGCCGAACGTGGCTCCCGAGCTTTTCGCGGAAGATCGTTGGAGTACGTCCTGCGGGGGTCGGCGGCTAGCATCGGAAACGGACACAACACGAACACGGACCGGGGCGACGAGCGTGGCGCGACGAGAACACGTCCAGATCAAGACGGCGGCGGAGATCGCCAAGATGCGGGTTGCTGGCCTGCTCGTCGCGAAGACGCTGGCGCGGCTGCGTGACGCGGTCGTCCCCGGGGTCACCACGGCCGAGCTGGACGCCCTTGCCGAGAAGACGATCCGGGACGACGGCGGTATCCCGTCCTTCAAGGGCTATGCCCAGCCGCCGTATCCGGCCTCGATCTGCAGCTCGGTCAACAACGAGGTGGTGCACGCCATCCCCACCCGCAAGCGGGTGCTGCGCGAGGGCGACATCATCTCGATCGACTGCGGGGCGATCGTGGACGGCTGGCATGGGGACGCCGCGATCACCGTGCCGGTCGGTGAGGTCGCCCCGGAGGTTCTCGCGATGATCGACACGTGCGAGGGCGCGCTGTGGGCGGGCCTCGCCGCCGCCCAGCTCGGTGGAAAGCTCACCGACATCAGCGCCGCCGTCGAGCGGCATGTCCGTCCACATGGCTACGGCATCGTCGATCACTACGGGGGCCACGGTATCGGCAGCGAGATGCACCAGCCCCCCCACGTGCTCAACCACGGCCGGCCCGGCCGTGGCATCCGGCTGATCGAGGGCCTTGCGCTGGCCATCGAGCCTATGATCACCATGGGGTCGCCGGACACGGCCGTGCTCCCCGACGACTGGACCGTCGTGACCCGCGACGGCAGCCTCGCCGCCCACATCGAGCACTCGGTGGCAATCACTCCGCGTGGGCCGTGGGTGCTGACGGCGCCGGACGGCGGAGCGGCGAAACTCACCGAGCTCGGGGTCGCCTGCGGGCAGCCGGCTGACGCCCCGTCTGGAACCGGCTGAACCGGCTGAGGTCGGGTCGACTCTGAGCGGGGGTCGTGTTGACCCTTGACGGGGGTCGCCGCGTACACTCTTTAGCTGGCGGTCTTCTCACGCCGGTGTGCTCCACCGTGTCGATAGCAGTCCTGTCTATGGCAGTTGCGGTCGGTGGCAGTGTGGTTGGTGGGTTCGGGCTCCTCTCGGGGTAGTTCAAGCCTCTGACCTTGGCTTTTCCGAATATTTCGGAGGGCCGACCGGTCGCGGCCGAGCCGCCGTCCCATAGTCGACGTCAGGACAGCGGAGGACATGCCGAAGAAGGACGGGGCCATCGAGATCGAAGGCCGTGTGGTGGAGCCGCTCCCGAACGCGATGTTCCGGGTGGAGCTCCAGAACGGTCATCGTGTTCTCGCCCACATCAGCGGGAAGATGCGCCAGCACTACATCCGGATCCTGCCGGAGGACCGCGTCGTGGTCGAGCTCTCGCCCTACGACTTGTCCCGCGGCCGCATCGTCTACCGCTACAAGTAGTCGATCTCTTCTCACTCGCCCGTAGCTCCACTCAATCGCCACGCGCGGCCCGCGGCTGCGCAGGAGGTCCGCAACAGCCGTGAAGGTCAAGCCCAGCGTCAAGAAGATCTGCGACAAGTGCAAGGTGATCCGTCGCCACGGGCGAGTCATGGTCATCTGCGACAACCTTCGTCACAAGCAGCGTCAGGGCTGATGTCCTGACGGGTGCGGCCTCGTCCCGGCGGGTGGCGCAGCACGTGCCGCCCGCCGAGAGGCGGCCCACCGCATCCAAGCGATGCCAGGCGTCCCATCCGGGACGACCTACCCCCGGTCGGAGGCCGGGGCCCGCCCGGCCCGGCGCCGGCCGGGACGGCATCGCCCGAGACCTCCGGCCGCAGGAAGGAAACATCCGTTCATGGCACGCCTCTCCGGCGTCGACCTTCCCCGCGAGAAGCGGGTTGAGATCGCTCTGACCTACATCTTCGGGATCGGCCGCAGCCGCTCCCGGGACACCCTCGCCGCCACCGGGGTCAACCCGGACACGCGTGTTCGTGATCTGAGCGAGGAAGAGATCGTCAGACTGCGCGACTGGATCGACGCGAACTACCGGGTCGAGGGTGACCTCAACCGGGAGATCAAGCAGGACATTCGCCGTAAGATGGAGATCGGGTGCTACCAGGGGCTCCGTCACCGGCGTAACCTGCCCGTCCACGGCCAGCGCACGCACACCAACGCGCGCACCCGCAAGGGCCCGCGCCGCGCCATCGCCGGCAAGAAGAAGGCCGGCAAGAAGTAGTCAGGGTCCCCGGCGGACCGCTCGGGCCCGCCGCCGCCGACCACTGATCGACGACCTCGTACACGGAGACCACACGCGAACATGCCTCCCAAGACGCGCGCAGCCGGCGCCAAGAAGGTCCGGCGCAAGGAAAAGAAGAACGTCGCCCACGGACACGCTCACATCAAGAGCACGTTCAACAACACGATCGTCTCCATCACCGACCCGTCCGGGAACGTGATCTCCTGGGCCTCGGCGGGCCATGTCGGCTTCAAGGGCTCCCGCAAGTCCACGCCCTTCGCCGCCCAGATGGCGGCCGAGAACGCGGCCCGCAAGGCGCAGGAGCACGGGATGCGTAAGGTCGACGTCTTCGTAAAGGGCCCGGGTTCCGGCCGGGAGACCGCGATCCGTTCCCTGCAGGCCGCGGGCCTCGAGGTCGGTGCGATCCAGGACGTCACCCCGACCCCGCACAACGGTTGCCGCCCGCCCAAGCGGCGCAGGGTGTGACCATGCGGCGAGGCGGCCGCGGCCGGAGCTCCACGCCGGCCGGTGTCGTGGCGTTGCGTTCGAGTTCGCGCCAGGAAACGAGAGAGAAGGATTAGATGGCCCGTTACACCGGCGCGGACTGCAAGCGTTGCCGCCGCGAGAAGACCAAGCTGTTCCTCAAGGGCAGCAAGTGCGACACCCCGAAGTGCCCGATCGAGATCCGGCCCTACCCGCCGGGCGAGCACGGCCGTGGCCGCACCAAGGACTCCGAGTACCTGCTGCAGAAGCGCGAGAAGCAGAAGTGCGCCCGAATCTACGGCGTGCTGGAGAAGCAGTTCCGGGGCTACTACGACGAGGCGAATCGCCGGGCCGGCAAGACCGGTGACGAGCTGCTGAAGATCCTTGAGTCGCGGCTCGACAACGTCGTGTACCGGGGTGGCTTCGCACCCTCGCGGGACGCCGCCCGTCAGGCCGTCCGGCACGGCCACGTCCAGGTGAACGGCCGCAAGGTCGACATCCCCAGCTATCGGATCAGCGAGAACGACATCGTCGAGATCGCGCCGAAGGCCCGGGAGCTCACCCCGTTCATCGTGGCCCGGGAGACCGCGGGTCAGGGTCGGGCCGTTCCGGCCTGGCTGGAGGTGATCCCGAGCCAGCTGCGGATCCTGGTGCACTCGCTGCCGGCGCGGCAGGTGATCGACACTCAGGTGCAGGAACAGCTGATCGTCGAGCTCTACTCCAAGTAGGGTCTGCCGGCGTCGTCCCCGCAGTCAGGGGGCGGAGCACACTGGAGTCCGGGCGGGCCTCCGCCCGGACACCACCCCGTGGGCGGAACGGACCGATGTTCCGCCCACCGGCTCCCGTCAGGGGGCCCGCACCACACGGCGTCATATGGCGGTCGCCGTGGTCGGAAGGACGTTCTCATGTTGATCGCTCAGCGTCCCACCCTCATCGAAGACCCGATCTCCGAGTTCCGTTCACGTTTCGTGATCGAGCCGCTGGAGCCGGGCTTCGGCTACACCCTCGGTAACTCGTTGCGCCGGACCCTGTTGTCCTCCATTCCCGGTGCCTCGGTCACCAGCATCCGCATCGACGGCGTGCTGCACGAGTTCTCCACCGTGCCCGGCGTCAAGGAGGACGTGACCGACCTGATCCTGAACCTCAAGGAACTGGTCGTCAGCTCCGACAACGACGAGCCGACCGTGATGTACCTGCGCAAGCAGGGCCCCGGCGAGGTCACGGCGGCGGACATCGCCCCGCCGGCGGGCGTCGAGGTGCACAACCCCGAGCTGCGGCTCGCCATTCTGAACGACAAGGGCAAGCTCGAGATCGAGCTGACCGTCGAGCGGGGGCGCGGGTACGTCAGCGCGGCTCAGAACAAGCAAGCCGGCCAGGAGATCGGGCGGATCCCGATCGACTCGATCTACTCGCCGGTGCTGAAGGTGACCTACAAGGTCGAGGCCACCCGCGTCGAGCAGCGGACCGACTTCGACCGGCTCATCGTTGACGTCGAGACCAAGCCGTCGATCTCCCCGCGAGACGCGATGGCCAGCGCCGGCAAGACCCTGGTCGGCCTGTTCGGGCTGGCGCAGGAGCTCAACGCCGAGGCGGAGGGCGTCGACATCGGCCCGTCCGCCGCGGACGCGGCGCTGGCGGCCGACCTCGCGTTGCCCATCGAGGAGATGGACCTGACCGTCCGCTCCTACAACTGCCTCAAGCGTGAGGGCATCCACACGATCGGCGAGCTGGTCTCCCGTAGCGAGGCCGACCTGCTCGACATCCGTAACTTCGGGCAGAAGTCGATCGATGAGGTCAAGACGAAGCTGGGCGCGATGGGCCTGCAGCTCAAGGACTCCCCGCCCGGGTTCGACCCGCGCCAGGCCGTGGACACCTACGGCACCGACACGTACAGCCCGTCGTTCTCCGACCCGTCCGACGACGGCGCGGAGTTCGTCGAGACCGAGCAGTACTGACTCTCCACGAGGGCCTCCGCTTCCGGCGGGGGCCCTCGGCGACCCTCCGGTGGCGAGAGCCGCGTCCTTCGGGCGGGCAGCCTGGCTAGGCCGGTGACCAGCAGGACAGTGAAAGGAACGAGGAGCACTCATCATGCCCACGCCAACCAAGGGCGCCCGGCTCGGCGGCAGCCCCGCACATGAGCGGCTGCTGCTGGCCAACCTCGCCACCGCGCTGTTCGAGCACGGCGGCATCACCACCACCGAGGCGAAGGCCAAGCGGCTGCGTCCGTACGCCGAGCGTTTGGTGACCTTCGCCAAGCGGGGGGACCTGCACGCCCGCCGGCGCGTCATGCGCCAGGTACGCGACAACTCGGTCGTGCACACCCTGTTCACCGAGATCGGTCCGCGCTACGCGAACCGGAACGGTGGCTACACCCGGATCATCAAGATCGGCAACCGGAAGGGTGACAACGCCCCGCTGGCCCGGATCGAGCTGGTCGAGGCGCTGACTATCGGCCAGCAGGCCGTCAGTGAGGCCGAGCGGGCGCGGGACACCCGTTTCGAGGCTCGTCGCAAGCCCACCGGCGCCACCGCGGAGGCGGCGGAGGACCTGGCCCAGGAGTCGCCGACCGCGGCTGTTGTGGCAGCCGAGGCCGCGGAGCCGGCAGACACCCCCGCCGAAGGGGCCGCCGGCAAGCCGACGACCGGGCAGGCGGACGACTCCGGTACCGGGGAGGACTCCGGCACCGGGGAGCAGAACTCCGCAAACTGAGATCCGGGCCGAAGGCCGGAATCTTCGGCCTTCGGCCCGGATCTCGCGTCCTGGAGTAGATCCGCGCAGGCCCGCCGCCCATCATGGGCGGCGGGCTTTCGTTTTAGTGCCGTCGCACCGCCGCGTCGTCGCTTGCACGGGGGAGAGACAGATGTCCGATCCGGGAGTTTCCGCGGGACGATGTCCCGCGGGTCGCGAGGCGGCTGCCCGCCGGTGATGACGATGACCGACGGGCTGGTTCGGCTGCGGCTGAACCTCTCCTACGACGGGACGCCGTTCGCAGGATGGGCCCGCCAGCCCGGCCAACGCACCGTGCAGGGCGATGTGGAGGATGCCCTTATGCGGGTGGCGCGGTTGCCGGCGGTACGGCTCACCGTCGCCGGACGGACCGATTCGGGCGTCCACGCCGTCGGCCAGGTAGCGCACGTTGATCTCCCGGACGACGTGCCGCTCGGCGGCCTCGCGCGGCGGCTGAACGGTGTCCTGGACCGGGCCGTGCGGATCATCGGGCTCGCCCCGGCACCGCCCGGCTTCGACGCCAGATTCTCCGCACTCTCCCGCCGCTACGTCTACCGCATCACCGACGCTCCGTATGGAGCCGAACCCCTGCGGCGCTTCGACACCCTGGCCTGGCCTCGTCCGCTCGACGTGCCCGCGATGGCGGCGGCGGCGTTGTTCCTGGTTGGCGAGCATGACTTCGCCGCGTTCTGCCGGCGCCGGGAGGGCGCGACGACCGTCCGCACGCTGCTGCGCCTCGATGTGCTCCGCCGGCCTGACGGGGTCGTCGTGGCCGACGTCGAGGCCGACGCCTTCTGCCACTCCATGGTCCGGGCGCTGGTCGGCGCCCTGCTTGCCGTCGGGGAGGGCCGCAAGCCGCCCCAGTGGCCCGCGGCGGTGCTGCACCGAGGTGTCCGGGACCCTGCCGTCACCGTTGCGCCGGCGCACGGCCTGACGCTGGTGGACGTGCGTTACCCGCCCGATCCTGAGTTGGCCGCCCGGGCCGAGGTCACCCGGGCCGTTCGGATTCCCCCCACGCCGTCCGGTTGAGGGTGGGGCCTGGTCGCCGGTGGGTCAGTGGCGCGGGCCGTGGCCGAGTACTGCTCGGTCTCCGATGGGCTCGGTCGCGAGTGTGCTCAGATCGGTCTGGGCGTTCCGCAGCGCGGGATCGGTCCCTGCTCCCTGGGCGCCGTCGGTGTAGGCGACCTGCGTGTAGATGAGGTAGTGCCCGCGGGTGATCGCGCCCCGCCACGAGTTGTTCCCACCCGGGCCGGTGATCCGCGCGTTCGGAATCGAGTTGGCCGGGACGGGGAGGGGCACGATGCCACCGCGCCCCTGGTTGAGGATGTCCGCGGTGGCGGTGGCGGTGGTGAGCTCGTCGAGGACGAAGACGGTGACGCCGGCCAGCACCTGGCGTCCGCCGTCCCCCGGGGTGCTGAGGAACAGCGTCCGCACCACCTGCCGGCAGCGCCGGTCCTTGAGCTGCGTGACCAGACCACCGGTGAGATCTGGGCAGCCGTTGTCCAGTTTGCGGGCGAGCCGCCGGTAGTTCCGTCCCTCGGCCTCGACCTGCTCGTCGGAGAAGAACTCGTCGGCGGTCACCGGGTCGGAGTCGAGGGTCGCGCTGTTGAGGAAGCCGGCCGGGATTGGTGGGAGCGTCTGCCGGGTGGTGGGCGTCTCGTGCCCGTTGTGCCCGTTGTGCCCGTTGTGCCCGCTGCGCACCGCCACGACCGCGACCGCCGCGACGAGGACGAGGACGGCCCCGGCGACGCCGGCCAGCAACCGCCGAGCGTCGTGGACCCCACGGCCCCCGGCCTGGTCCTGAGTGCTCCGCCCCCACCTCGACGGGTACGCGCCACGGGCGCTCGATGCGGCGGTGGCGGACGGTGCCGACCCGTTGATCGGATCGTCGTCGATCGAATGGATGTCGACCGGATCGCCGTCGCCGAATCCGCCATCAGCCGCGGCGGGTGGGTGGGATTCGCCGGTTTCACCGATGCGGGTGGGACCGCCAGTAACGGCATCTGTGCCGGGGGAGACACCCGGATAGGCCGGCGTGCCCGAGTCCCGTGGACGGGATGCCGGGCGCTCATAGCGGGTCGGACCCGGCTGCGGTACGGATGCGGCGCCGGTCCCGGCTGGCTCCGTGCCCAAGCTCGTGGTGGTCGGGGACGGTGTTATGCCGAGCGGTGTGGTGTTGGGCGCTGTGGTGTCGGGCTGCGTGGTGTCGGGCGGTGTGATCCGCAGGGAGGTCGGCTTCGGCGAGAACGAGTACGTCCGGGATCCCCCGAACAGGGGATCGTCGGCGGGGGGAGTCCAGCCGTCGAGGTCGGGGTGCGGGCCACCTGGGCGGGGAATCGTCACTGCTGTCGGGCCCGTGGTGCCTCCCCGGTCGGCCGGACCGGTTGCCGGACCGCCGCCCTCCGGCGCGCCGGCCGACCGCCGGCCCTCAGCCGGCGCGGGAAACGTCCGATCGTGGCCGGCGCCTCCGGACAGCGGGGTCGGCCCCTCGTGCCCGGGGGCTTCGTGCCCCTCGCGCCCGTCGGATCGCCCGCTGCCCATCTCCGTCATCCTGGTGAGAATAGCCAGCTTGTCGGCGGGATTCAGCGCGGTCAGGTGTCCATGGTCGGTGGCCGGGCCGCCTGCATGTCCGTCTCCCCTGCATGTCCGCACTGCCGGTACTGCCGGTACTCCCGCTTTCCGTGCCCCCCGGGTGGACCGGCCCCCCGGGTGGACCGCTCCGATCGCCTGGTAGTCTCAAAGACTGCTGCGCGTGACACGTTCCGTCTGCGCGCTCCACATTCTTGACGAGATCATTCTTGACGAGATCCGTGAGAGGCCCCTTGGGAGTCTCCTGGCGGGATCGTCCGAACGAGAAGGCAGACCTGTGCGCACGTACCAGCCCAAGCCCGCGGATGTCCAGCGTGTGTGGCACGTCATCGATGCCACCGACGTGGTGCTCGGTCGGCTGGCGACCCAGGCCGCCACGCTCCTGCGTGGAAAGCACAAGCCGTACTTCGCTCCACACATCGACACCGGCGACTTCGTCGTCGTGATCAACGCGGGCAAGGTCGCCCTGAGTGGGAACAAGCGGGAGCAGGCCCAGTACCACCGGCACTCCGGCTTCCCGGGCGGTCTGCGCAGCACCTCCTACGGGGAGCTGCTCGATACCCGTCCGCAGATCATCGTCGAGAAGGCGATCAAGGGCATGCTGCCGAAGAACAAACTCGGCCGAGCTCAGGGGACCAAGCTGAAGGTCTATGCGGGTCCGACCCACCCGCATCAGGCGCAGCAGCCCACCCCATTCGAGATCATCCAGGTCGCGCAGTAGCCGCGGACCTCCTGAGCCGGTCGCCGGGCGGGGTCCTCCCGCCCGGCGGTACCGGCCCCGGGAACCACGCATCAACCGAGGAAGGAACGCGACGTGGCTGTCGTGACCGACGTACAGGGCAATCCCCGCGCCACCGGGCGGCGCAAGGAGGCGGTCGTCCGGGTGCGTCTGCTCCCGGGGACCGGGCAGTGGACGCTCAACGGGCGCACGCTTGAGCAGTATTTCCCGAACAAGGTGCACCAGCAGCTCGTCAACGAGCCGCTCAAGGCACTGGATCAGACGGAGTCGTACGACATCGTCGCCCGGCTGCACGGTGGCGGCGTCTCCGGGCAGGCCGGTGCGCTGCGGCTCGCCCTCGCCCGCGCGTTGACGCTGGCGGAGGAGGAGTCCCGGCCTACCCTGAAGAAGGCCGGCTTCCTGACCCGTGACGCTCGGGTCAAGGAGCGTAAGAAGTACGGGCTCAAGAAGGCCCGCAAGGCTCCGCAGTACAGCAAGCGCTGACCTTGGATCCCCTTCGCGGGCGTGCCCCTGGAGGCGCGCTCCTGGAGGGGATCGGTGCCACCGGTGCCCCCCTCGGTCTCCGCCACGATCTTCGACAAGGGAGACCTCAATGGTGAGGCTCTTTGGCACCGACGGCGTCCGAGGTGTCGCCAACATCGATCTGACCGCGGAGCAGGCGTTGTCGCTGGCTTCCGCGGCGGTCGAGGTTCTCGCTGGGCCGAACCGGGCGAGTGGGCCCTCCGGGTCCGGTAAGCCGGTAGTGGTCGTCGGCCGGGACACGCGGCCCTCCGGGGAGTTCCTGGAGGCCGCGGTGGTCGCCGGGCTCGCAGCCTCCGGTGCCGACGTGGCCCGGATCGGGGTGGCACCCACGCCCGCGGTGGCTTACGCCGTCGCAGCCAGCGGCGCGATGTTCGGTGTCATGCTCTCCGCCAGCCACAACCCGATGCCGGACAACGGCATCAAGCTGTTCGCCGCCGGCGGCCTCAAACTGCCCGACGAGGTCGAGGACGCCATCGAGCGGCGGATGGCCCTACCTCCGAGCCGCCGTCCCGTCGGCGCCGACGTCGGTCGGGTCCACGACGAACCGGTTCTCCTCGACCGGTATGCGGCGCATCTGCTGGCCACGCTGCCGGTGCCGCTCGACGGCCTGCGGGTCGTCGTCGACTGTGCCCAGGGCGCCGCCTCCGCCTTGGCCCCTCGGGTGCTGCGGGCGGCCGGAGCCGATGTCGTCGCGCTGCACGCCGACGGCGACGGGACAGCGATCAACGACGGCAGCGGTGCCACCCATCTCGACAGCCTGCGTGCCGCGGTCGTGGCGTACGGTGCCGACGTCGGCATCGCCCATGACGGCGACGCGGACCGTTGCCTCGCCGTGGACGCGACCGGTGAGGTCGTCGACGGCGACCAGATCCTGGCGATGTGTGCTCTGGCGCTGGCCGAGCGGGGTGAGCTGGTCGACGACACGGTGGTGGTCACCGTGATGTCGAATCTGGGCTTTCACCACGCGATGCGGGAGGCCGGTATCACCGTCGTCACCACACCCGTCGGGGACCGGTACGTGCTGGAGGCGATGCGCGCCGGAGGCTACGTGCTCGGCGGTGAGCAGAGCGGGCACGTGGTGTTCCTGGACTACGCGACGACCGGCGACGGGTTGTTGACGGCGTTGCGGATCCTGGGCCGGGTCGCCGAGACCGGACAACCGCTCGGCGAGCTCACCAAGGCGATGACCCGGTTGCCCCAGGTGTTGGTGAACGTGCGTGGCGTCGACCGGACACAGGTGGACACCAATGAGGAACTGCTGCGGGCCGTCGCCCTGGCCAAGGCGGAACTCGGTGACGAGGGTCGGGTGCTGCTGCGGTCGTCCGGCACCGAACCCCTCGTGCGGGTGATGGTCGAGGCGGGCACCGACGCCGCCGCGCGGGCGGTCGCACAGCGGCTCGCCGCCGTCGTGCGCACCGCGTTGCCGTCGTCGTGCGCACCGCGTTGCCGCCGGCGCGCTGACCGATCCCGTCGCTGACCGGTCCCGCCGCGGCCACAAGCGGACACCTTGCCCCGAGCGTCCCCCGGTACGCTCTCACCTCCGGGAACCTGCGTACGCTGAGCCGCATGTGCGGGATCATCGGTTACGTCGGCGACCAGGCGGCACTGGATGTCGCATTGAACGGTCTGCGGCGGTTGGAGTACCGGGGTTACGACTCGTCGGGTGTCGCCGTGGTCGGCGCCGGGGCACTGCGGACGGCGCGTCGTGCCGGCAAGCTGTCCAACCTCGAGAAGCTGCTCGCCGAGAATCCGGATTCCAGGCCGATGCCCGGCACCACCGGCATGGGGCATACCCGGTGGGCCACGCACGGTGGACCGACCGACGCGAACGCCCATCCGCACACCGACTGCACCGGCGCCATCGCCGTCATCCACAACGGGATCATCGAGAACTTCGCCGCATTGCGGGTCGAGCTGGAGACGGTCGGCCACGAGCTCGCCAGTGAGACCGACACGGAGGTCGTCGCCCATCTCCTCGAAGTCGAGCTTGCTGGTGCCGGCGCTGGTGCCGACCGCGGGTACGACGGGGGCGCGCATCCGCTGACCGCCGCGCTGCGACGGGTCTGCCGGCGGCTGGAAGGCGCGTTCACCCTGGTCGTGCTGCACCGCGACTTCCCGGAGGTGGTTGTCGGGGCCCGGCGCAACAGCCCGCTAGTCGTGGGGCTCGGTCAGGGGGAGACCTTCCTCGCCAGCGACGTCTCGGCCTTCATCGCCCACACCCGGGAGGCGCTGGAGATCGGGCAGGATCAGGTGGTCGAGGCTCGCCGGGACGGCGTGACGGTGACCGACTTCGGCGGCCAGATCATCGAGGGCCGGCGGTACCACGTCGACTGGGATGCCAGCGCCGCCGAGAAGGGCGGCTACCCGTACTTCATGCTCAAGGAGATCAGCGAGCAGCCGACCGCCCTGGCAGACACGCTGCGCGGTCGGCTTTCCGCCGATGGTGCGATCGTGCTCGACGAGGAGCGGCTGTCTGTCCAGGATTTCCGGGACGTGGACAAGGTCTTCATCGTCGCCTGCGGTACCGCCTACCACGCCGGCCTCATCGCAAAGTACGCGATCGAGCACTGGACCAGGCTGCCCTGCGAGGTCGAGATGGCCTCGGAGTTTCGCTACCGCGACCCGATGCTCGACCGGTCCACCCTCGTCATCGCGATCAGCCAGAGCGGCGAGACGCTGGACACGCTGATGGCGGTCAAACACGCGCGCGAGCAGAAGGCACGGGTGCTGGCCATCTGCAACACCAACGGTTCTACGATCCCTCGGGAGTCCGATGCGGTGCTGTACACCCGCTGCGGCCCGGAGGTGGGGGTCGCGTCCACCAAGACCTTCCTCGGGCAGGTCGCCGCGTGCCTTCTCGTTGGCCTGTTCCTGGCCCAGGTGCGCGGCGTGCTCTACGGCGACGAGGTCGCTGCGTACGTCGAGCGGCTCCAGCGTATGCCCGAGCTGATCGAACGGACGCTGGGAACGGTCGAGCCGGTGCGGGAGCTCGCCCGTGCCTTGGCCGACGCGAGGGCGGTGCTCTTCCTCGGTCGTCATGTGGGGTACCCGGTGGCCCTGGAAGGGGCCCTCAAGCTCAAGGAACTCGCCTACATGCACGCCGAGGGGTTCCCGGCAGGGGAGCTCAAGCACGGGCCGATCGCGCTCATCGAGCCCGGCCTGCCGGTGTTCGTCGTTGTGCCGTCCCCACGGGGTCGTGCGAACCTGCACGGAAAGATCGTTTCCAACATCCAGGAAGTCCGGGCGCGTGGCGCCCGCACGATCGTGATCGCGGAAGAGAGCGACACCGCCGTCGAACCGTTCGCCGATCATCTCATCCGCGTGCCCGCGACCGCGTCGCTGTTCGCGCCCCTGGTCACGACGCTACCGCTGCAGGTCTTCGCGTGCGAGCTGGCGCTTGCGCGCGGCCTCGATGTCGATCAGCCGCGTAACTTGGCGAAGTCGGTCACAGTCGAATAAGCCCCTCCCCACACGGCGCCTTCGGCGCAGTGTGGGGACCCCTGGCATCGGGCGGCGTACCGGCGCGGCGGGGCTGGGCTCGGGCCTGCCTGGTCAGGTGGACGGCGTCGCTCCGTGCTGACGGCCGTGCCAGGCGACCGTCGCCTCCCACAGCGCATCGGCGACGGCGTTGTCGTCGGCGGCGTCGAGCAGGGTCTCGACGAGTTCGGCGCGAGGGGCGCGGCTGAGGAAGACGCGCATCGCGGCGTGGACCGGGTCGTCGGTGAAGAGGGTCTCCTCACCGAGGATCGCGCCGTCCTCCCCCTCGATGTCCTCGTCGTCCTCGGCGAGTCCCGCCGAGCCGGTGGCCACGAGGGCGACCGCGACCGCATGCCGGCAGAACGAGCCGGTGGATCCCTCGGTGCAGGTACAGCCCGTCCGTGGCCCGTCGTCGGCCGCCTCCAGGCGGACCTCGTACGAACCGTCGTCGTCCACCGTGCCGGATGCGTTGGTGGGGCGGATGCGGAGTTGTTCGACTCGACCGAGAAGGGCCAGATTCACCCCTTCTATGAAGACGTCGGTGCCGGCGTGCTGTGCGCAGGCACGTTCCTCGAAGGCTGCCTCGAGCGGGGTGACGGCGTCTCCGCCGTGCCCGTTCTCCCCGGACCCCGAAATGATCACTGCTCAATCCTACGGAATTCGCGCGGTTCGGGGATGCCTAGGCGAGTAGGTCTTGTTGTCGATTGCATCGCGATATATCGTGAGCCTACGTGATGAGGTGTGAGCGGATGGCTCCGGTCGCGCCGACCCGAAGGGAATGATCGTGGTTTCACAGATGATGTCGGGCCCATGGGGCCGCTGGGGATGCGAGGCCGGGTTCGGCCCGTCCCGGCTGCGGGACTTCTTCGAGGCGGTGAGCGCCTGGGGGGAGTGTGGTGGCCGGTCGGAGGCGGTGGCCGGCGAGCAGGACCACTCCGAGAGCGGTCGCGCCGGCCGTGGTGAGCACGGCGGGCATCGTGAGCACGGCGGGCACGGAGGAGGCGGGCCGAGAGGCCGCCGGGGCGGACCGGGCTGGCCGTTCGGCGGCTTTCCCGGCCCGGGGTTCGGTCTGGGGTTCGGCGGCCCCGGTTTTGGCGGTCCCGGCAGCTTCGGCCGTGGGCCGAAGGTGGGGCGGGGTGACGTCCGGGAGGCGCTGCTCGCGCTGCTGGCCGAGGAGCCCATGCACGGCTACCAGATGATCCGTGAGCTCGCGGAGCGTAGTGGTGGCATCTGGCGGCCGAGCCCGGGGTCGGTCTACCCGGTCCTGTCGCTGCTGGCCGACGAGGGGCTCGTGCGCGCGGAGGAGGCGGAGGGCAAGCGAGTCTTCCATCTCACCGACGCCGGGCGGGCGCACGTCGAGGCACGCGCAGGGGGGCGCAAGCCGTGGGAGACTGCCGCGGCGGCGGTCGATGACGATCTCACCAGTTTGCGAACGCTGGCGTTCGCCGTCGGTGCGGCCATCGTCCAGGTGGCCCAGGCCGGAGACGAAGCGCAGATCGCCGCGGCGCGGTCCCTGCTCGCCGAGACCCGCCGTGGTCTCTACCGGATCCTCGCCGGGGACGATGTCGAGCCCCCGATGAGACCGGAGGGTGCCGCCACGGGTACCGGCGCGGACAAGGGCCGCACCGCTCCCGATGGTGGCAGCAAGGACGACGGCAACGGCGGATCGGCCCCGGGGCGGGCTGCGACGCGCTGATCGACGAAGCGTTGATCAGCGGGGCGCGGGCGCCTCGGCGAGGTGGGCGTGAACCGGCTAGCGGGGACCTCACCGGCCGTCCCGGTGCCGACGGCGGGGTAACACCGCGTTTGTGGGAACCTTCCCAGGTGGCGGTGGTGGGCGTCGGCGTGGACGTGGTGGATGTTGACTGGTTCGCCGTGACGCTGGCACGCACGCCGGGCATCGCGATGAGGCTGTTCACCGCGACCGAACGGAGCCTCGCCCGGCCCGAGCGGTTGGCCGCCCGGTTCGCGGCGAAGGAGGCGGTCGCCAAGGTTCTCGGCGCACCCCCCGGTCTCGAGTGGCACGACACCGAGGTGGTTCTCGGTACCGGGGGGCGACCGTCGTTACGGATTATCGGCACGGTGGCCGCCGCGGCGGCCCGGCTCGGCATCGCGTCCTGGCATCTCTCGCTCACCCACGACGGCGGCGTGGCCGTGGCGATGGTCGTTGCCGAGACCTGAGCACGGTCGGGTCCGGTGGGCCCGTGCCGGCCTGTCGGGCGCCCGCGGATCGGAGCGGGGCAGCATGTCGGCATGCGCAATGCCCATACGGTTGAACAGGTTCGAGGTGCCGAGGCGCCGCTGCTCGCCTCGCTGCCCCCCGGCGCTCTGATGCAGCGGGCGGTGCACGGGCTCGTCGCGCACGCCGCACGACGCCTCGGGCGGGTCTACGGTGCCCGCGTCGTCGTGCTCGCCGGCGGTGGCGACAACGGTGGTGACGCCCTCTGGGCCGGAGCGCGGCTGGCCGCCCGAGGGGCGCGGGTTGATGCGGTGGCACCCGGCCGCACCCATCCGGAAGGCACCGCCGCCCTGCTCGCGGCCGGTGGTCGACTGCACCATCCGGGTCCGGTGGTGGGCGGGGGCGGTCCGGCGGGTGCGGGGCAGCCGATCGACGATGAGCGGCTGCGTATTCTGTTCGCCGCCGCCGATCTGGTGCTGGACGGGTTGCTCGGCATCGGTGGCCGGGGCGGGCTGCGCGAGCCGTACGCCCGGCTCGCCGCTCTGGCGCCCCCCGAACGGACGGTGGCGGTCGACGTCCCCAGCGGGGTGGACGCGGATACCGGGGCCGTCGCGGGGCCGGCGGTCCGGGCGAGCAGTACCGTCACCTTCGGTACCCGCAAACGCGGCTTGTGGCTCATGCCCGGTGCCGCCCACACCGGTCCCGTCGAGCTGGTCGACATCGGACTGAACCTGCCTGAACCCGACCTGTGCGCTCTCGACGATGCCGACGTTGCCGCGGCGCTGCCCGTTCCCAGCCCGAGGGCGTCCAAGTACAGTCGCGGGGTCCTTGGCCTCGTTGCCGGCAGCGGCGCCTATCCGGGCGCCGCGGTGCTCGCGGTCGGCGGCGCGCTGCGCGGCGGCGCCGGGTATCTGCGGGTAGTGACCGAGGGGCACGCTGAGAAGGCCGAGGGCGAGGCCGTCGGCGCGGTCGTGAGCAGGGCCGGCGATTTCGTGCGGATGTCGCATCCCGAGGCCGTCGTGACCGCCATCGAGGCCGGTGACGCCGACGCGATGCTGGCCGCTGGCCGGGTCCAGGCCTGGGCGATCGGCCCGGGCCTGGCGCCGGGACCCGCGGTCCGTACCTTGCTGACGGCGTTGCTGGCGACGGACCTTCCGGTCCTGGTCGACGCGGGAGGCCTCGACCCGCTTGCCGCGATCATCGCGGCGCGGCCCGCTGCCGTCGCCGAGCGGGCGGCGCCGGTGCTGATCACACCGCATGAGGGCGAGTTCCAGCGGTTCGTCTCGGTCGCCCTTGGCGGGGATGCGCAGACCACCGCCGCCGAACTCGCCGACGATCGGCTCGCCGTTCTCCGGCGGGCCGCGGCGGCGACGGGAGCGGTGATCCTGCTCAAGGGCGCCCGCACGCTCGTCGTGCGGCCGGATGGATCGGCGCTGGTCAACACGACCGGATCGGCATGGCTGGGGACCGCCGGGACCGGTGACGTGCTGACCGGCCTGATCGGGTCGCTGCTCGCCGCCGGGCTCGCCCCGGCGACGGCCGGGGCGGTCGGCGCCTATCTGCACGGCCGGGCCGCCGAGCGGGCCCCCGTGCCGCTGGCAGCGAATGATCTGCCCGCCATCCTGCCCCAGGTCATCGGCGACCTGCTCGACCAGCGACGGATGCCACGCGGAGTAGCGTGACGGCGTGACCGAACAGCGGGCCGATCCTCCTGCCGGGAATGATCTTCGTTCCTATGCCGCCATCGATCTCGACGCGGTCCGCACGTCGGTGGCCGCCCTCGTCGCCCGGGCAGGCGACGCCGCCACCATGGCGGTCGTCAAGGCTGACGGCTACGGCCATGGCATGATCCCGTGCGCGCGGGCGGCCCTGGAGGGCGGGGCCACCTGGCTCGGCACGGCGTTCCTCGAGGAGGCGCTCGCCCTGCGCGCGGCCGGGT
The DNA here is from genome assembly GCF_977927595.1 of Frankia sp. CcWB3. Taxonomy (NCBI): domain Bacteria; kingdom Bacillati; phylum Actinomycetota; class Actinomycetes; order Frankiales; family Frankiaceae; genus Frankia; species Frankia sp. CcWB3. Next base: position 33,483 of record NZ_CDWRCK010000001.1, on the reverse strand, counting down.
TCACCGTCCCGGTGCTGTCCTGGCTCGCGGCGCCCAGTGAATCGTTCGCCGCCGCCATCGCCGCGGATGTCGACCTGTCCGCGTCCGCGGGCTGGGCGCTCGAGGAGACCGCCGCGGCGGCCCGGCGGACCGGCCGTACCGCCCGGGTGCACCTCAAGGCGGACACGGGCCTCGGCCGGGCGGGAGCCACGGAGGCCGACTGGCCGGCGCTGTGCGACGCCGCGGCGGCACTCGAGGCCGAGGGCGTGATCGAGGTGATCGGCGTGTGGAGCCACTTCGCGTTCGCCGATGCCCCCGGGCATCCCACGGTGCAGGGTCAGATCGGGCGTTTCCGGGATGCGATCGACATCGCCACGAAGGCGGGGCTACACCCATCCGTGCGGCATCTGGCGAACTCGGCGGCCACCCTGGTCAGCCCGGAGGCGCATTTCGACCTGGTCCGACCGGGAGTGTCCGTTTACGGACTGTCCCCGGGCCCGGAGGTCGGGCCGCCGGCGGCCTTCGGTCTGCGCCCCGCGATGACGCTGACGACGCACGCCGCGTTGACCAAGCGGGTACCGGCGGGAACCGGCGTCTCCTACGCGCACCGGTACACGACAACACGCGAGACGACGCTCGCCGTGGTGCCGCTGGGCTACGCCGACGGCATCCCCAGGTCCGCGACGAACACCGCGGAGGTGCTGTTCGGCGGGCGGCGCCGCCGCATCGCCGGCACGGTCTGCATGGATCAGTTCGTCCTCGATGTGGGTGACGACCAGGTGGCGGCCGGCGACGAGGTGCTGCTCTTCGGCCCCGGTGACCGCGGCGAACCGACCGCGGACGACTGGGCTGCGGCGCTGGGCACCATCAACTACGAGATCGTCAGCCGGGTCGGGGCTCGGGTCCCCCGCCGCTACGTCTGATGACAGCCCGTCGGGCGGCCTCTCGGGCGGCGCCGGACGAGTCGAAGATGCGGGATGCGGGCTCAGCCGCAGCCGCCGGGGCCGCAGGCACCGCCGGAACCGTGACCGCCGGTGGGCGACACGTGGCCGCCGAGCGAGCCGCGCTCCATCCGCCGACGCACGGGGCGGGAGACGGCGGCCTCGCGCTCGGCCTCCTCGAGGCGGGAACGGGTAGTCAGTGTCAGCATCACCGGCCCGGCCGACACCGGAGCCGGAGCCGCGGCGCCGGGGCCCTCGGCCGGCTCGGTGTCGTCCGGCACCCCCAGCGCGGCGGCGCGCTCCGGGCCCGTCAGACGACGGCCGGCGCTCGCCGGGATGTCCTTGCTCCTGTGCCACCTCAGCCGCACGATCTCCGCCTCCGGTCCACACCCGCTGATCGATCTGATCCCACCGGATCCGCCCGCTCCCGGCTTCTCGATCCAGTCGATCCAGCCGGGGGCGGCACTTCCACGGTAGTCGGCCCGCTCCCACCCGGTCCGGCGGGCGTCGGCGCTGTGGCCTACGCCCGGCTTGTCTTCTTCACGATATTTGTCGTCTTCACGACGCCCGGTGCCGTCGCGACGCGTCGCACCGGCGTGGATCCGGTGCCGTGGGGCGGGGCCCATCCCCTAGACTCGGCCCGGAGTCGTGACTGGCGCATCGAGGTGGAACTGACCACCGGGGAGCGATCGAGCGGAACGGTGCCGCGCGCCTGGGCACCCCCGGCCGGATCAGACCTGCCGGAGGTCAAGGTGCATCAACCACCGATTCCCCACCTCGCCGTCGCCGATCCCGAACTCGCCGGTCTCGTCGAGGCCGAAGCCACGCGCCAGTTCTCGTCGATCAGGCTGATCGCGTCGGAGAACTACGTCTCTACCGCGGTGCTGGAGGCGTCCGGCTCCGTGCTGACCAACAAGTACTCCGAGGGCTACGTCGGTCGGCGTTACTACGAGGGCCAGCAGGTCATCGATCCGATCGAGACGCTTGCGGTCGACCGTGCCAAGGCGCTGTTCGGGGTCGAGCACGCCAACGTCCAGCCGTACTCGGGTTCCCCGGCGAACCTCGCCGTCTATCTGGCCTTCGCCGAGCCAGGGGACACCGTGATGGGCCTGTCGTTGCCGATGGGCGGCCATCTGACCCACGGCTGGAGCGTCTCCGCGACCGGCACGTGGTTCCGCAGCGTCCGGTACGGCGTGCGCGCCGGCACCGGCCGCATCGACCTGGACGAGGTGCGCGACCTCGCCCTGGCCGAGCGTCCCAGGATTATTTTCTGCGGCGGTACGGCGATCCCGCGGACGATCGACTTCCCGGGGTTCGCCGCGATCGCGCGGGAGGTCGGGGCGGTGCTCGTCGCGGACATCGCGCACATCGCCGGGCTGATCGCGGGCGGGGCACACCCCTCGCCGGTGGGGCACGCCCCGGTGATCTCCACCACCACGCACAAGACGCTGCGCGGCCCGCGCGGGGCGATGCTCCTCTCCGACGCCGAGCACGCCACCGCGATCGACAAGGCGGTGTTCCCAGGCCTGCAGGGCGGGCCGCACAACCACACCACCGCGGCGATCGCCGTCGCCCTGCGCGAGGCGGCGGCACCCGCGTTCCGCGACTACGCGCACGCGGTCGTGGCGAACGCCCGCGCGCTGGCCGAGGCCCTGGTGGAGCGGGGCTTCGACCTGGTCACCGGCGGTACCGACAACCATCTGATCCTGATCGACCTGACCGGCAGGGACATCGGCGGCAAGCCCGCGGCCCGGGCGCTCGACCAGGCCGGGATCGAGCTGAACTACAACGCGGTGCCCTTCGACCAGCGCAGGCCCTTCGACCCGTCCGGTATCCGACTGGGAACCGCCGCCATCACCACCCGCGGCCTGGGCGCCGGTCACATGCCGGTGCTCGCCGGCTGGATCGACGATGTCGTCAAGGCCGCCGTGGCCGGCGACACCGCGACCATCACCCGGGTCCGGGAGCAGGTCACCGAGCTGACCGCCGCCTTCCCGATGCCGGGCTTCGCCTGAGCACGGGATCCGCGTACAGGCCCGGTAAGCGGCCCCGGCTGACGCCCCCCACGTCCCGGCCGGGGGCCCGTCGGCCGGCGTGGCCGGGTGCATCATCGGTGCAGAAGAGGCACCGAGGAGAGGTGGCGCCGATGGCGAAGACCGTGGGTGCGATCGCGGGTTCCCGCTCGGCTCGGGCCACGGGGTCGCTCGGGGTGGTCGGTGCCGCTGCCGTCGCGGCGGGCCTGGTCGCCGAGCGGCGGATGATCCGCCGTCGGCGTGGGATGGCCGATCTCGCGTCCGACGCGCGGATCGAGCCGATCAGGGGTTGGGTCACCACCGTGATCGCGGGGGACGGTATTCCGCTGTACATCGAGGAGATCGGCCCGTCGGACGCCCCGGTGACGCTGGTGTTCGTCCACGGGTTCTGCGTCACGGCCGATTCCTGGATCCTGCAGCAGCGGGCGCTCACGGACCTCGGCCGGATGGTCTTCTATGATCAGCGGGCGCATGGGCGTTCCGGGCCGTCCGAGGTCAAGAACTGCACCATCGACGTACTCGCCGACGACCTCTTCCGAGTGATCACCGAGCGGGTCCCCCGGGGGCCGATCATCCTGGTGGGCCATTCGATGGGCGGCATGACGGTGCTGGGTCTGGCCGACACCCACCCGGAACTGTTCGATGACCGCATCGTCGGGGTGGCCCTGCTCGCCACCAGCGCCGGTGAGCTGGCCCGGCTGACCTTCGGGCTGCCGGCGTCGGTGACCGGGGTGGTGCGCCGCGTTCTGCCGGGTTTCGCGGTCGGTATGCGGCACGCGCCGAGCCTGCTCGAACGTGCCCGGCGGCGGGGCAGCGACCTGTCGTGGGAGCTGACGCGGCGCATCGGGTTCGGATCGACCGAACTACCGCCGTCGGTGGTCTCCTTCCTGGAGACCATGGTCGCGGACACCCCGATCCCGGTCATCGCGGCGTTCCTGCCCACCCTGCTCGACCACGATCGGCTCGTGGCGGCCGAGCGGCTGGCGGAGATCCCGACCGTGCTCATCGTCGGGGACGCCGACCTGATGACCCCGCTTGCCCACAGCCGCACCCTGGCGGAGGTGTTGTCCCGGGCGGAGCTCATCGTCGAGGAGGGCGCCGGGCACGCCATCATGTTGGAACGCCCGGACGTGGTGAACGCCGCCATCCGGGAGATGGCACGGCAGGCGATGGTGCCACGCGCCATGCCGCGCCCGCGGTCGGCACGGGCCGACCGGTCGGCGCCGGCACAGACCGGTCGGTCGGGACGGACCGGTCGGTCGGGGTCGGCACGGGCCGGTCGGTCGGCACGGTCCGAGACATTCTCCGTCTCCCCACGCGGGCCCCGGAGCGAGGCGACGACGGAAGGCACATGAACACGGTCGAGGTATCCACGGCGGAGCGCATGCGGGAGTTCGGGGCCTGGTTGGCCGCCCTGCTGCGACCCGGGGACCTGCTCGTGCTCTCCGGCCCGCTTGGCGCGGGCAAGACGGTCCTGGCCCAGGGGATCGCGGCCGGGCTGGGCGTGCGGGAAACGGTCACCTCGCCGACGTTCGTGCTGGCCCGGATCTACCCGGACGGGCGGATTCCCCTCGTGCACGTGGACGCCTACCGGCTCGGTGGGGTCGCCGAGGTCGACGATCTCGACCTCGACGCCGACGTCGACACCTCGGTCACCGTGGTCGAGTGGGGCGTCGGTCTTGTGGAACGTCTCACGCAGGATCATTTGGAGATCGTGATCTCCCGGCCACGTGCCGACGAGGTCGGGGAGACTCGGATAGTCCGCCTCGTCCCGTCCGGGGCCAGCTGGATCGAACGGCTGCGCGCACGTGCGCCGGTGAGTTGAGACTCCCCGCATCGACCCGCCGCGCGCGGCGTGACATCGGTGGCATCGTGGTGGTGGAGCGGGTGCCCGCCGTGGTCGGCGAGGCGATCCGTAGTCTGGACGAGTGCTGGTGATGGCTCTTGACACATCCACGGCAGCGTGCTCGGTCGCGCTTGCCGAGCTGACGTCGTCCGACCCCGCGCGGCCGGTGAGTGGGACGGGTGGCGAGCGCGCCGCGCTCGGGGTGCACGTGTGGCCGCGAGCGGTCATGGTCACCGTCGACGCCCGCCGCCACGGGGAGTTGCTGGCGTCGTCGATGCGCGCGGTGCTCGCCGAGGGGGGTGCCCGCCCCACCGATCTCGACGTCGTGGTCGTGGGCGCCGGTCCCGGGCCGTTCACCAGTCTGCGGGTTGGGATGGTGACCGCCGCCGCCTTCGCTGACGCACTGGGCGTGCCGGTGCACGGGGTGTGCTCACTGGATGCCATCGGTGCCGCCACCGGCGGCTCCGTCGCCGTCGTGACGGATGCCCGTCGGCGCGAGGTCTTCTGGGCCTGTTACCGCGACGGGGTGCGGGTCGGCGATCCGGCCGTTGGCCGTCCGGCCGACGTCGTCCGGTTCCTGCGCGGCCTCGGTGTCGACCGCGTCGTCGGCCCGGGAACGGTGCTCTACCCGGAGATCTTCGTCGAACTCGCCGCGGCCGCAGCCGGTACCACGGCCGGGGAGGCGCCCGCGCCCGGCGCAGGCCAGGCGGACGACGGCTATCCCCGGCCAGAGCTGCTCGTCGGTCTCGCCGGGGCCGACGTGCTGGCCGGGCGCGCTCCCCAGCCCCTCGTCCCGCTCTACCTGCGGCGGCCGGACGCGACCGAACCGCATACACCGAAGCCGGTCACGGTTTGACGCAGCCGCGATCACACCCTACCGGTCCGGATGGGCCGGATCTGCTCCTCGTTCCAATGCGCTGGTGGCACGTGGCGATGGTCGCCGAGCTGGAGCAGACGGTATTCGACATCGATCCGTGGACGGCCGAGCTGTTCTGGTCCGAACTCGCGCAGGGCGAGCAGCGACGGTACCTGACGGCGCTGTGGCGTCCACAGGGCGTCCCGACGCACGACACGTCCGCGATCGTCGGTTATGCGGGGCTGGCGCTCGCCGAGGACGGCGCCTACATCCAGACGATCGGCGTTGTGCCCCGGATGCGCGGGCGGGGGGTGGGCGCCCGTCTGATGATCGCCCTGCTGCGTGACGCCCGGCGGGCGGGTGCCCGCAGCTGCGGGCTGGAGGTCCGCACCGACAACCAGGCGGCCCGCGCCCTCTACAGCCGGCTCGGTTTTGTCGACATTGGGCTGCGTCGCGGTTACTACCAGCCTTCCGGCGGAGATGCCTACGTGATGCGGGTCCGGAAGATCGACACCATTGGTTACGCGGAGCTGCTCGACCGCGTCGAGGCGACGTTGCTCATCACCTCTCGGGCCGAGCCCTGACCTGTTCGAACCGCCAGGCACGCGGATCGCCGTTCGTCAGCTCGGCCGGTGGCTCCGGCAGCGGGCAGCGGGTGTCCCCGGTAGTCTGCGCGGACGTGCCCGCATCGGGCGGCGTCCGCAGCATGATGACGATGAGATCCTCGCCCCGTTGGCTGCTGACGTAGACCTCGCCGTCTCGCTCCGCAAGCGCATCGATCGCCCAGTCCCGCAGGCCGCCCGCCCGGCCGGCCGCCGCCTTGGCCTCCCACATCCAGATCATGTCCTCATGGTGCCCCATGTCCCCGTGCGCTCATGTGCTCATGGGCCCCGTGGCGCCGGGCGCCGACCGGTGGGAGCGGGCCGCCGCGAAGGGGGCCGGGTCTTGGCCAGGGGTCGGCTCGGGACGACCTGAATTCCCGCCGTCTTGTCAGATCCGACCGTCTTGGTTGACGTCTGCGGCGCGGGTGCTAAGTTGGCACTCGGCACATGAGAGTGCCAGCGACAACAGGCGCCTGTTCACCCGCGACGGCAGGCCGCCAGGGTCGCTCTCTCATCCAGCGCAGGAAGGGGGAGGTCGATCGTGACGACCGCCACCAAGGTTGCTATCAAGCCTCTCGAGGACCGTATCGTCGTGCAGCCCTCCGACGCGGAGCAGACCACCGCGTCCGGGATCGTGATTCCGGACACGGCGAAGGAGAAGCCCCAGGAGGGTATCGTTCTCGCGGTCGGCCCGGGTCGGTTCGAGGACGGCAAGCGCGTCCCGCTCGACGTCAAGGTCGGCGACGTGGTGCTCTACAGCAAGTACGGCGGCACCGAGGTCAAGTACTCGGGCGAGGAGTACCTCGTGCTCTCCGCTCGCGACGTTCTCGCGATCATCGAGAAGTAGGCCGCTCGCCGGTAGCACTAAGGGGCGCGTCCCGCTGGCGGCCGCCCGGTTCCCGCCGGGCCCGCCGGCGGGGCGCGCTCCTGCTGTTTTCCACCGGTATTCGGTGTCGGGAGGACAACCAGGTATGCCGAAGATTCTGACGTTCAACGAGGACGCCCGCCGCGCGCTCGAGCACGGGGTGAACGCCCTGGCCAACGCGGTCAAGGTGACGATCGGCCCGCGTGGTCGCAACGTCGTCATCGACAAGCACTACGGCGCCGCGACGATCACCAATGACGGGGTGACGATCGCGCGCGAGATCGAGCTGGAGGACCCCTACGAGAACCTGGGTGCCCAGCTCGCGAAGGAAGTCGCCACCAAGACCAACGACGTGGCTGGCGACGGCACCACGACGGCGACCGTGCTAGCCCAGGAAATGGTGCGCTTCGGTCTCAAGCAGGTGACCGCGGGGGCCGCCCCACTGGCGCTGAAGCTGGGCATCGAGGCCGCCGTCGAGGCCGTCTCCGCGGCCCTGCTGAAGCAGGCCATCGAGGTCAACTCGAAGGAGACCATCGCCCAGGTCGCCGCCATCTCCGCTCAGGACTCGCAGGTCGGGGAACTGATCGCCGAGGCGATCGACAAGATCGGCAAGGATGGCGTCATCACGGTCGAGGAGAGCCAGACCCTCGGGCTGGATCTTGAATTGACCGAGGGCATGCAGTTCGACAAGGGCTACATCTCGCCGTACTTCGTCACGGACGCCGAGGCCCAGGAGGCCGTGCTTGAGGACGCCTACGTCCTGCTCTACCCGGGCAAGATCTCGGCGCTGAACGAGATCCTGCCCGTGCTGGAGCAGGTCGTCCAGGAGCGCAAGCCGCTGCTGATCATCGTCGAGGAGGTCGAGGGCGAGGCCCTGTCCACCCTGGTGGTGAACTCGATCCGCAAGACCTTCCAGGTCGTCGCGGTCAAGGCTCCCGGGTTCGGGGACCGCCGCAAGGCACTGCTGCAGGACATTGCCGTGCTTACCGGCGGCCAGGTGGTGGCCTCGGAGGTCGGTCTCTCCCTCGATGCGGTGACGTTGGCCGACCTGGGCCGGGCCCGGCGGGTCACGGTGGACAAGGACAACACCACCATCGTCGACGGGGCTGGCGAGGCCTCCTCGATCGCAGATCGGGTGCGTCAGCTCAAGCAGGAGATCGAGGTCAGCGACTCCGACTGGGACCGCGAGAAGCTGCAGGAGCGGTTGGCCAAGCTCGCCGGTGGGGTCGCGGTCATCCGCGTCGGCGCCGCCACCGAGGTGGAGCTCAAGGAGAAGAAGCACCGCCTCGAGGACGCCGTGTCGGCCACCCGCGCGGCCATCGAGGAGGGCATCATCGCCGGCGGCGGTTCCGCGCTCACCCACGTGGCGTCCGTGCTCGACGACGGGCTTGGCCGTACCGGGGACGAGCTCGCCGGGGTACGGATCGTGCGCTCCGCGCTCGACGCCCCGCTGTCGTGGATCGCGCGCAACGCTGGTCTGGAGGGCGCGGTCATCGTCTCCAAGGTCAAGGAGCTCGAGCCGGGTCGTGGGTACAACGCGGCCACCGGCGAGTACACCGATCTGATCGCGGCCGGCGTCGTCGACCCGGTCAAGGTCACCCGGTCGGCGGTGGCGAACGCCGCCTCGATCGCGGCTCTGCTCATCACCACCGAGGGTCTGGTCGTCGAGAAGCCGGCGGAGCCCGCTCCCCAGGACGGCCGCGGCCACGGGCACGGGCACAGTCACCCGCAGGGCCCGGGTTTCTGACCGGATCGGCGTCGTGGGGCCTCGCCGGGTGCGGCCCGGCCCCCGGGCCCCGGTACGTCCGGAGCCCGGTCGGTCCTTGATGATCGACCGGGCTCCGGCGCGTTGGGTCGCTGCCGCGTCGGGTCGCTGTCGGGTCGCTCACCCGTCGTGGGTGGTCCAGGAGACCAGGACCGGCTATCCCGACCCGTCCGCCTATCGGCCCCTGGTCGCCCTCTCTCAGCAGGCCGGTGCGAGTCCGGGCCGGGCCGGGGTGCGTCTCGTGGCCCCCCGCCGGGAGCGGCCGGTGAGGATCGCATCCCGTTCGGACTCGCTCAGCCCGCCCCATACGCCATAGGGCTCCCGGGCGGTCAGCGCGTACTCACCGCAGGCGCGGATGACTGGGCAGCGGGCGCAGACCGCCTTGGCCGCGGCCTCACGGGCGGCTCTGGCCGGCCCCCGTTCGCCCTCCGGGTGGAAGAAGAGCTCCGTGCTCTCACCACGGCACGCCCCGTGCAGCTGCCATTCCCACTTCTCCGCGCCGGGGCCTGGAAGTCGTCGGACGTCGGTCATCGATCTGAGCCCCCTTTCGACCTGAGCGGCAAGCGCCGCCACTTCACCGTAGTACCGGGTCACCCTCTGAGTGATCTTGAAATTTCACCCGGGTGAGCCCGCGTCACGGGTCGTTCCGCCCGGCCGTTGCACGGTCGGGAAGTCCCTGGATGTCCAGGGATCTCAGGCGGATCAGGGTCCGAGTCGGCCGCGGGACTTCCGGCCGGCGCCGTGTTCCGTCATGGCTGACCGACCGCGCCGGATCCGCAGGTCCGGCGGAACTTTTGTTGACGGTCGAACGCCTACCCCGGTGGTCGGCTGGTCACACGGCCTGAGCGGGAATTAGCGTGGCCACCGCCGGCCGCGCTCCGTCGGCGCGCAGCATCCACCCCGGCCGGGTGTCCGGTCAGGCGGCGACGCGAGTCCGCCTCAGCGCGAGTCCGCCTCCGAGGCGGCGGATGCCTCGTAGATCCCGTCGGCGAAGCCGCGGGCGTAATCCCAGCTGACGTAGCACGACGGGTCCGGCGCGAACGCCGGCTCGTGGACTCTCGTCCGCCCCTCGTTGAGAAGGTTGCGCAGGTTGCCAGCCAGCAGGTCCCAGTCGAAGAAGTGGGGCTCGGCGCAGCCCTCGCAGTCGACGACAAGGCCGCGGTAGCCGCGCGGCTCGAGCAGCGTGCGGAAGACGTCGAGGTCTCCCAGCTCGGCGAGGACTTCCTCCCGCTCGTGCAAGGACAGCGGTTCGAGCAGGTCGAGGTCGTCAACGGAGTCGAGGCGCGCGAGCTCGGCAGCCGGATCCTCGGGGTCGCCCGCGAAGGGGTCGACAGGCTCGTCGCTCACGACGACCACGCTACGCTTGCCCGGACTGCTTAGTGGTCCCGATCCGGAGTCTCGGCACCGATGTGCGGCGCTCTGGACATAGTCCGTCGCGGTCGGTCCGCTGTTCTGCTGGGCGCGCGGGTCCCGATCAGGCCCGGTGGGCGGCGCTGTGGTATAGAAAAATGTTATCCATGGCGATGTCGGTCACGGGCGATGTCGGTCACGCCGGAACCGCCGATATGTGCCGGTGACCTCTACGATGGAGTCTGTGCCGCCGCTCGGTGCCCGGTTCTGGTAGTAGGTATACTTTTCCGCCGTTGCGCGCGACCCGTCGCTCCAGGACGGCGGGCGGGGCTCGTGCCGCGGCGTCGGTCTGGGTCCGCGGCCTCGGTCAACGCGGAATGGAAGGTGCCATGAACGGTCCCCTCGCCACCGATTTCACGTTGCCGGCCGGGGTGGGCACCCACGTCGGCGCGCGTCCCGACCTGCTGGGGGCCGATGCCGCCGCGGTACCGCCGAAGCTGGCGATGCTCGGGCTGACCTTCGACGACGTGCTGCTGCTTCCGGCCGCCTCCGACCTGGTACCGGCGGAGGCGGACACGACGACCCGCCTGTCGCGGAGCATCGATCTCGCCGTGCCGTTGGTGTCGTCGGCCATGGACACGGTGACCGAGGCCCGCATGGCCATCGCGATGGCGCGCCAGGGCGGGGTCGGGGTACTGCATCGCAACCTCTCGATCGACGAGCAGGCGCAGCAGGTCGACATGGTGAAGCGTTCCGAGTCCGGGATGATCACCGCACCGGTGACCTGCGGGCCCGACGCCACCTTGGAGGACGCGAACGTCCTCATGGCGAGGTACCGGATCTCGGGTGTCCCGGTGACGGAATCCGACGGCCGGCTGGTCGGCATTGTGACGAACCGGGACATCCGCTTCGAGCGGGACTACTCGCGTCGAGTGCAGGACGTCATGACCCCGATGCCGCTGATCACTGCACCGGTGGGCGTCTCGCCGGAGGACGCGCTCGCCCTGCTCCGCCGCCACAAGGTCGAGAAGCTGCCGATCGTGGACGAGCGTGATCGGCTGCGCGGTCTGATCACAGTCAAGGACTTCACCAAGCGGGAGCAGTACCCGCACGCCACCAAGGACACCGATGGCCGGCTGATGGTCGGCGCCGCCGTCGGTGTGGGGGAGGACGCCTACAAGCGCGCCCAGGTCCTCGTCGCCGCCGGGGTCGACTTCCTCGTCGTGGACACCGCGCACGGGCATCATCGAGCCGTGCCCGACGTGGTGCGCCGGATCAAGACCGACATGCCGACCGGGGTGGACGGCCGGCCGCTCGACGTGATCGGTGGCAACGTGGCGACCGGGGCCGGTGCGGCGGCGCTGATCGCGGCCGGGGCGGACGCCATCAAGGTCGGGGTCGGGCCCGGCTCGATCTGTACCACCCGGGTGGTGAGCGGCGTCGGCGTCCCCCAGGTCACGGCCATCTACGAGGCATCGCGCGTCGCCCGGGAGCACGGTGTGCCGGTGATCGGAGACGGCGGCCTGCAGTACTCGGGTGACATCGCGAAGGCCATCGCCGTCGGCGCCGACACGGTCATGCTGGGCAGCCTGCTGGCCGGTGTCGACGAGAGCCCAGGAGAGTTGATCTTCATCAACGGCAAGCAGTACAAGGCTTACCGGGGCATGGGCTCGCTCGGCGCCATGCGTAGCCGCGGCAGCGCGCGGTCGTACTCGAAGGATCGGTACTTCCAGGACGACGTGCTCTCCGATGACAAACTGGTTCCCGAGGGCGTCGAGGGCCAGGTGCCCTATCGGGGTCCACTGGCGGCCGTGGCCCATCAGCTGGTCGGCGGTCTGCGGGCGGCGATGGGCTACACCGGCTCGCCCACCATCCGGCGGATGCAGGACGAGGCGCAGTTGATCCGTATTACCTCGGCGGGGCTGATCGAGAGTCACCCCCACGACATCCAGATGACCGTCGAGGCGCCGAACTACAACTCCGCGCGCTGACGCCGTCGCGCCGCGCGACCGACCAGGCCGTCGCCGGGCCGTCCCCAGGCCGGTGACGGCCGTCGCGTCTCGTGCGCGGTCATCTGGTCATCTGGTCATCTGGTCACCGGGATGTTCGGTCAGTCGTGGAGCAGATACGTCGGTTTTCCGGTCGGCACGAGCCTGCCGGCCCAATCAGGAGGCGCCAGCAGTGGCAGAGATCGAGATCGGCATCGGCAAGAGCGCGCGGACCGCGTATGGTCTCGACGCCGTCGGCATCATTCCATCCCGTCGGACCCGTGACCCGGCGGACGTCTCGCTCGCCTGGGAGATCGACGCCTACCGGTTCGACCTGCCGCTCGTGGCCGCTCCGGCCGACGCGGTGACCTCACCCGCGTCGGCGATCGCGCTCGGCCGGCTCGGTGGTCTCGGTGTTCTGCACATCGAGGGGCTGTGGACCCGGTACGAGGAGCCGGAGAACCACATCGCCGAGCTCAGCAAGATCGGGGCCGCCCAGGGCCCGGACGCGGCAACCGATCGGCTGCGCGCGTTGTACTCCGCGCCGGTCCAGCCGGGGCTGATCGCGCAGCGTCTCACCGAGCTTCGGGACGCTGGGGTGGTCGTGGCCGCGGCGCTGCGCCCGCAGAAGGTCAAGGCCCTGTGCCCGCACGTACTGGCCGCCGGGATCGATCTGCTCGTCATCCACGGTACGGCGGTTTCGGCGGAGCATCAGTCCCGCCGCAGCGAGCCGCTCAACCTCAAACGGTTCATCGGGCAGCTGGACATCCCGGTGCTGGTCGGCGGGTGCGCGTCGTTCTCCACCGCCTTGCACCTCATGCGCACCGGGGCGGCCGGTGTCATCGTGGGCGTCGGGTCCGGCTTCGGTGACCGTACCCGGGACGAGCTCGGGGTCGGCGTGCCGCTCGCCACCGCCATCGCGGACGCGGCCGGTGCGCGCATGCGTTATCTCGACGAGTCGGGCGGCCGCTACGTCCACGTCGTCGCGCATGGTGACCTTCGGACTGGCGGTGACGTCGCGAAGGCGGTGGCCTGCGGCGCGGACGCGGTCATGGTGGATGCGGCGCTCGCGGCCGCGGGGGAGGCCCCGGGCCAGGGCGGGGTCTGGCCGATGGACGTGCTGCACTCCGACCTGCCGCGGGGACGCTGGTCGCCGGTGGCCCCGACCGGGATGCTCGCGCAGATCGTGACCGGTCCGGGCACGGCGACCAGCACCGGTGTCCTCAACCTGGCCGGCGGCCTGCGCACGGCAATGGCGACGACGGGATACGCAACTTTGAAGGAGTTCCAGAAGGCGGAGATCATGGTGACTGCCAGTCCGTGACCGACGATGCACGTCATGCGTGGTCGTCGGGCGTCCTGCGAGGCGGTAGCCGTCGCGTGAGGTATCGCTCGCTGGTGCGCGAGCCCGACGGGCGTGCCCGTGGTGTGCCAACCACCGGCGGTACCCGGTCGATCCGGGCTCTTACCCGACATGGCACCCTGGAAGCGGTCCGTCTCCGGCATGAAGGACGACAGATGCGTCTCGACGAGCACGGCCGTTGGGTCAGCGATGACGGTGCCTATGTCTGGGACGAGGCCGCCCAGACCTGGCAGCCGTCATCGGCAGCGCCGCCGGCCGGTCCGTCGGCCTTGGCGCGATTCGGTAACCATCCCGGTGGGCCCGCCTTCGGTGCCGGTCCGGTCGGGGAGCCTGGATCCGGTCGGGCCGGGTCCGATGTAGGAGCGCAGGGCGGTTCGTTCGGTGGGCGGCCCGGCGCTGCCGGCTCGTCGCCCGATTCCGGGCCCAGCGCCGTGGAAGCGGCTCCGGCACCGCCGAGCTGGGGCGGGGCGCTCACCGATTCACCCCGCCCCCTGAGCGGCCCGGTGGCCACGCCATCAGCGCCGGACACACAGGGGCTGGCACCCTACGGCCCCACCGGCCAGCGCGGCCGGTGGGGGGAACCGGCCGCGGACGTCATTGCACCGCGCGGGCCGTCGGAGTGGGGCGATCTGACCGGTCCGGCCCGCCGCGCGGGTGCGGCGGATCCCGTCGATCCGGTGGCTGCGCCCGCAGCGCCGGCCGCAGCGCAGACGACCTGGGGCGACGGCGGCTCGACTGGCGAGATCCGGCGTGTCGGGGGCATGGCGGCGACGTACGCCCCGTCCACCGGTGGTGCGGCGGACGGCACACCGCGGTGGGACGGCGATCCGGACGGCGGGCCGGAGCCGTATGCCGGGTCGTTCGACGAGCACGACAGTGGATGGGCACCGTCCGGGCCCACCTCCCGGCGCGGGGCGACGGCCCGGCGTGCCGAGGCCGGCGGGCTGCCGGCACGGGTCACCGCGCTCGTCCAGCACGTGCGCGACCGTCCGCCGCTGCTGATCGGCGCCGCCGTCGTTCTCGTCTGCCTCGGGCTCGGCGTCATCGGATTCCTCGCCCTCGGCGGCGGTGGATCGGGCTCCGGGACCGCGGCTGGGCCGGCCGCGGTGGGGAAGGGCCGTTACTCCCCGGAGGTCCGTCGGGCATATCTCAGCTCGTGCCTCGACGTCAGCAACGGTAACGAAGGCTATTGCACCTGCACGCTGGAGAAGCTGGAAGCCGACTACACCCAGGAGGAGTACCAGCGGTTCAGCGACAACGTCCAGTCCGAGTCGTCGGAGCGCATCGTGCGGGAGATCTATGCCGCCTGCCGTGACAAACGATGACGATTACCGGTGTACAGTGGGTTGACAGAACTATTATCACATGCCTAGATGGGCTGCGGGACGACGGACGAGAGTGCTATTGCTTTTTCGTCGGCGATGTGATAAGACGTCCTTCACGTATCAACGGGCGGTCATGGCGGTGCGGTTCTCCGGGACACATCCCGAGACCGCTCCTCCCGGAGCGAGGCTGCCCCACGTGCATTCGTCCGCCCGGGCGGGGGACCCGGTGGCGTGGCCAGATCACACATTTACCCGACGCACGTCCACACGATGACTGCCCGCATCGTGCTGACCAGGGGGGCAGGAGATGCCGCCCTATGATCAAATACAGCGGTTCAGTGGCCATGATGCCTGAATCCGGGATAACGTCGCCGACGTCCGGCGCCCGCGCCCGGAGGCGGGTGACAGTTCTGTGACGACCTACGACACCGACCGCGACGGTGCCACGGGGCGCCCGGCTGCCTCCCGTCGTGACGACGATTTCTTCGCGGTGGAGCGGGTGGGCGAGCAGGCAGCCCGTCCTGTCTCCCGTGAGCCCGCGCCCACGTCCTGGGATTCGACTCCCTGGCCCCGGCGTGAGCCGGCGCCGAGACCGGGACCGGCCATGCCGCCGGCAGGCGGCGGTGCGCGTCCCGCCGATCCCTTCGACGTGACCACCACCTGGGACGGTCCGGCGCCGGGACCCGCCGGTGGACGCCCGCCGGGCATCTCGGTGACCCCCCCCGCTCCCGCTGGCCCGTCTACCCCGGCGGTGTCATCCGCCGCTCCGGTGGCTCCTCCTGTTCCTCCTGTTCCCAGGGGTCCTCGGGTTTCCGCCGGTCCGCCACCGACCGCGTCCCGGCCGACGTCCTACCTCCCCTCGGCGTCCCCGCCACCGCCCGCGGCGTCCAGGACGGCTGCGAGGCTGCCCGACCTGCAGGTGGGCGGGCCCGCTCGAGAGGCCTATCCGGTCCCGACCGGTCCGCCGTCGGGACCGGTGCAGATGGGCCGTTCCCCACGGGCCGGCGGGGCGGCGGGGACCACCTCCGGGACGAGATCGGGGGGTGGCGCTTCCGCAGACCCGTTCACCGGCGGGTTTCCGATCTCCGCCCGACCGGTTCCCGCGCCACCGTCCCGGGCTGTTCCCACATCGTCGGCGGACCTCAGGAGAGCTCCGGGCCAGTCGGGCACCCCGAGCCGGGTCACCGGCCCGGCCTTCCCGGTGGTGCCCGGGAGCTTTGGCGTGACCGCCGCCGCACCGCCGCCCGATGCCGGGCCCCGAACCGCATACTCCTCGACGGATCCTTGGAACGGGCACAGCTCGCCCCGCGTTCAACTGCCCGGTGCGGGTGCGCCTGCAGCGGGCCCGGGCCCCCTGAACCGGGAGGCCGGCGGGGTCCGTCCCGGTGGCGGTGGATCCGCCGGTCCGGGCGCGACCTCATCAACTCCGCCCCGCGGATTCGGGGGCGCGGCAGCCTATCTGCCGGGATCGGCGTCGAGTCGTCCCGGCAGGGACCCGGGTCCGGGAAGAAGGGGCCCGAACGGCGGTTCTGGGGGCAACGGCGGTTCCGGGGGACTACCCCCACACTCCCGCCAGGACCGTCTGCGCTCCCGCCAGGATCGTCCGCGGGACCCCCGCGACGGCGGAGCGGATCTCGCAGGCTGGCGGACTCCCCTGTCCGGCACCGAAGACGTCGTCCGTCCTCTCCCGCCCAACGGGCCCAACGGGATCGCCGGGCTGGTCCCCGGCCGTGAGGACCCGCTCTCCGGACCGCTCCCGGTGGCCCGGCGACGATCGTCGGTGGAGACTGCGACGGGGAGCGACTGGAGGATGCCGGCGAATCGGGCATCTGGACCGAGGGACTCGTTGGCCGGTCCGACTGACCGGTTGCCCGGCCAGAACGGGCTGCCCGCTCCGGCCCGCGGCCGGGCGCTCGCGGCCCCGGAGCGGCGGGCGGCTCCCGAGGCCGGCGCCGATGCGTCGCGGGCCAGCGGTCGGCCCGCCGACCTGGCTGTACCTCGGGTCGAGGAGACGATGACGACCGCTCGTCCGCTGTATCGGCCAGACGCCTCCGCGCCGCCGGCCGGGACCGGTGCGCGTGGCCTGGTCGGAACTCCGTTGCCGCCGGTGGGGCGCCGACCCGAGTCTCCCTCGGAGAGGACGTCCCTGGTGCCCCGGCGGGGATCGGGAAAGGCCAGAGGTGCCGGCCCCGCGCCGGATGACGACAGCGGCTGGCAGCCCTCCCGGTCGGTGCGCAAACCGAGTGGTCGCAGTGTGCCTGCCGACCGCCGCCGCACCCCGAATCCGGTGACCGACACCAACAATCTCCAACCGGTCTTGGCTCCTCAGCCCATCCGGTCATCCGGATCGACGCGATCGGGTGAGCGGGGTGCGGCGAACGGCGGCGAGCGCCGGCGTGGCACCGCGGACCGGGCCGGTCGCGCTGGCGGAACCGGCGCCAGGAGCCGTGGGCATGCTGGCCGGCATGAGGAGGGCGCCGGGGCCGGCGGCCATTCCGGGCCTGGGCGGCGGGCCTCCGGACGTGATGCCCGCGCGGTGGGGCTGCGGGAACCGGGGGATGCCCGGGATGAGCCGGACGACGAGGACCTCTCCGGCGAGGATCGCCTCGCCTGGCTTCATCAGGGTTGGATCGGTCCTTTGGCCGTTGCGTTGGTCCTCGCGTTGCTCGCGGTTGGCGGCTATGCACTCCTGCGCGGCGATGGCGACGGCAAGAGCGCGCCGTCGGTTTCGCCGGCTCCCCCCATCGGCTCGCCGACGCCCACCACGACCAGCCCGGACGCGATCAATGGCAAGGCGATGATTGATGGCAGCTGGGAATGCCGGCTTGTTACCGGGACGAATCCCCTGAAGCTGTCCGACAATGTCGTCGGTGTGCTCGTGGTCGAACGGACCGCCGGTGCCTACAGTTGGGGCGGCACCGCCGGTCAGTACACGATCACGCCGGTGGCCGGTAATGACGGCGGGAATGTGATCGGCAACGTGAAGTTCACCGGCGGGCCACTGAAGGATCTTTCCGGGGTGCACATCGCCAAGCCCGGGGCCGGAATCCGCGACAAGGCGCAGGGCACGCTGGAACTCACCGCGAGTGGCAGTGCGCCGCACCGATACTGCGGGGTGAACTGAGAAGATCCATCCCCATGCTGACGGTAAGTGAAACACCGATATGTCGGATCTAAGGCGCCCCTGGTCGCCCGGGATCTGCCGAGTTCCGACCCCGGCTGTCGGATTCAGGGTGGCGTGGGGCAGGATCAGGTGCCATGCTCAGGTCTGACCGTAGTGAGGGTGGCGGACGGTGTCCCGCCGCTGGCAGGACGGATGTGGCTGGCGGTGCGGACGGGGGCGTCCCCGCTCCCCGGGAGAGCGGCCGACGGGCCGTTAACCGGCGCGGCCTGCTTCGCTGGGCCGGGACCGCGGCGGTCGCGGCACCGGCCGCCGGGCTGTTGGCCGCGTGCGGGGGTTCATCCTCCTCGGCTAGCGCGACGCGCAAGGTACGTCTCGGCTATGTGACGTCCCGGACGGGGGCGTTCCGCAGTTACAGCGTGGTCGACTCGTATGTGCTGCAGACGATGCGCACGATCCTGGCCGACGGCGTGAAGGTGGGGAACCGCACCTATCCCGTCGAGATCTTCGTCCGGGACTCCGAGTCGGACCGCCATGGCGCCGGGACCGCGACAACCGACCTGATCTTCAAGGACAAGGTCGACATCGTGCTGGTCGGTGGCACCTCCGACACCGCCATTCCTGTCGCGGACCAGTGCGAGATCAACCAGGTTCCCTGTATCTCCACAATCGCCCCGTGGCAGGCCTGGTGGAATGGCCGGGGCGGCAACGTCGATATGCCCTTCCGCTGGACCTACCACTTTTTCTGGGGCATGGAGGACCTGGTGGCGACTTACGTCGCGATGTGGAGCCAGCTCGGGATCACCAAGGTGGGGCTCATGTATCCGGACGACGACGACGGCCGCGCGTTCGCCGACCCGGACTTCGGAATTCCCACCATCCGCAACTACAACAATCTCCGGCTGACGTCGCCGATGTCAGCCGGCTACTCAACCGGGGCGCCCTCATTCAAGACCTATATCGATGAATTCAAGAAGAACGGGGTGCAGGCCGTCGTCGGCGTGTCCCGGGCCGCGGACTTCGCCACCTTCCGGAAGGAGACCAGGGCCTCCGGTTACTCGCCGAACGCCCTGACGATCTCCAAGGCGATCTACTTCCAGGAGGATGTGCGTGGCCTCGGTACCGGTGGTGACGGTCTTACCACCGAGGTGGCGTGGTCACCGGCGCATCCCTTCCGTAGCTCGCTGACGAACAAGACGTCCCTGGAGTTGGCCAACGACTTCACCAGCGCCCGCGGTCAGGGGTGGACCCAGACCCTGGGATTTTCGTACGCCCTGTTCGAGGTCGCCGTCAAGGCGCTGAGCAACGTCGACTCCCTCAACAGTCGGGAAGCCGTCGCCACGGCCATCCGCGACGTCGACGCCCAGACCATTGTCGGACCCGTGGCGTTCGGAGCTCAGCCCAACGTCCCGAAGAACGTGGCCCGCATCGCCCTCGTCGGTGGTCAGTGGAACCAGAATCAGCAGGCGAACGATTTCAACCTCAAGATCGTCAACAACGCGGGTAACACCAAGGTCCCGCTGGAGGCCGAACTCCGCAAAGTTCCCTCGCCCGTCTGAGCTCGGGTCGGCTCGTTTGCCCGGGGCGACTGGCACCGGCCGTCCCGGGCGGGATCACCTCAGGTCCGTGCGGTTGCCCGCGACATCGTGTGCTCGACCACCGCGATCAGTGCGCTCTTGGTGGAGTCGCGGTTGCGGGCGTCGCAGGTGATGACGGGAACGGCCGGGCTGATCTGCAGTGCTTCCCGGACGTCCTCGATCGAGTGCCGCAGAATCCCGTCGAAGCAGTTGACGCCAATCACGAAGGGCAACTGCCGCTGCTCGAAGTAGTCGACCGCGGCGAAGCAGTCGGCCAGTCGGCGGGTGTCGGCGAGCACGATCGCACCGATGGCTCCCCGCACGATGTCGTCCCACATGAACCAGAAGCGGTACTGCCCGGGGGTGCCGAACAAGTACAGGATCAGATCCTCGTCCAGCGAGACTCGGCCGAAGTCCATGGCGACCGTGGTGGTGGTCTTGTCCATCAGGTGGGTGAGGTCGTCGATGTGGGCTCCCGCCTCGGTCATGACGGCCTCGGTGCGCAGCGGGACGATCTCGGACACCGAACCCACGAATGTGGTTTTTCCGGCGCCGAACCCGCCCGCTACTACGATCTTAACCGAGGTCGTGGCGACGGCGGAGTTGACCCGCCTGTTGTCAGAGCTTTCGAAGGCCACTGAGAACCCTTTCGAGCAACGCGAGATCCGGTGCCTCGTCGCGGTCAGGCTGCTGGTGGACGCGGACGAAGCCTTCGTCCGCCATGTCGCCTACCAGCACGCGGGCCACCCCGAGGGGCACCCGGAGGCCAGCGGCGATCTCCGCGATGGATCGCACCTGCCGGCACATGGCGGCGATGGTCTGTTGCTCCAGGTTGAGGCCGATCGCTCGTTCCTCGCCGAGAGGCGTCGTGAAGACGAGTGCCTCGATGGCGAGTTCATAGCGCGACCGAGTGCGCCCACCGGTCATCGCATACGGACGGACGACCGGCCCGGGCGTGCCCTCGGGATCGATACTCACCCTGACTCCCTGTGTTGCCGTCCGGTCACCGCGGAAGGGTTCCCTGCAGCTCGGCGCGCAACGCCGGGGTCAGGACGTCCTTCGCCCGGCTGACCAGCAGGGCCATCTCATAGCCGACCAGACCGATGTCGCAGGATGGTGCCGCGAGCACTGCCATGCTCGCGCCGTCACTGATTGCCATGATGAAGAGAAAGCCGTGCTCCATCTCCACGACCGTCTGGGTGACGCCGCCCGCCTCGAAGACGCGGGCGGCGCCCTGGGTCAGGCTCACCAGTCCCGAGGCCACTGCGGCGAGCTGGTCGGCGCGATCCCGGGGGAAGCCGTCGGAGACGGCGAGTAGCAGGCCGTCTGCGGACACCACGACGGTGTGGGCGGCACCCGGGACTCGATCGATAAAATTGTTGATCAACCAGTTGAGGTTCTGGGCTTCAGAACTCACGGGTGTCACCGTTCCTCCTGCGCGTCACGTCGAGGATTCCTCGCGGTGTCGACTCCGACATCACGTCCCTGCCGTACGCCCTGGTAGAAGCTGGCAAGCCGGCCTCCTACAGCCTCAGGAGATCTGGCCGAGGTGTCGGCGGGACGCCGGCGGGGCGCGGGTTCGGCGCTGCCGGGCACGAGATGGGTTATGGGAACTCGCACCGGTAGGCCCGACCGCGTTACGCCGCCTGTGCTCGGTTGACGCAACAACTCGGCCGCCTGCCAGCCGGCGTCCCCGGGAGATGTCCAGTTCTCCCGGGACGGGGTCTGCTGGGGCGTTGCCTGGTGCTGTGTTGGCTGGTACTGCCCTGCCGTCTGATGGTGCGGGGCCGTCTGACGCAGGGCCGTCTGATGCTGGGCCGCGAAGGCCGGGACGGGCGGAGCCGCCGATGGCGCGTCCGCCGCGGGCTCCTCCCGCGCCGGTGTCCGGGTACCCGTGAGCGGATCGACTCCGGAGCGGGCGGGGCCGCGTTGCCCGAAGGCCCCACCGAGCCCCGGACGGACCGGGGAACGGGCCGGTGGCGCCGCCGTACCGGCATCCGGCCCGGTGAGGTGGGCCGCCGCGGCCGCCGTCGAATGCTGGGCGGGCGCCCGACTGGACGGCGAACGTCGCTGGAACCACGCCGACACGGAGTCGAAGATCGGCGACGTCTCGATGTCGTCGGTGTCCCGGTCCGCCGTGGTCTGTTCGCCGGTGTCCTCGCCGGAGATCGCCTCCGTCGCTCCGGTATCGCGGAACCGCCGGGACCCGAGCGCCGACGCCGGCCGGTCGCGGGGACCGGTGGACTCCATGGGCTCCGATCGTTCCTGCGGAACGGGCCGGTTCTCGGAGCGGGCGAACACACTGCCGGCCCCGGGGGTCGGCTCCTCGGCCGACGGGGTCCGCTCACCGGCCTCGGGCCGGGTCTGGCCGGGCGGTCTCGGGCCGGGCGGTGCCGGGCCGGGCGGTGCCGGGGCGGTGTCGGGCTGCTCGGTCCGACCGGGCCCGGTGGTGCCGCCGGGACGTGGTTTGGTCCCCCAGCGGTTGTCCCCGAACGACACCGGTCTCGTCTCGTCCGTGACCAGATCGTCCCGTCGTCCGAATCCGCGCCGGTCGATGGTCTGGGTGTCCGGTACGACGTCGGGGGGCGGTTCGGCGTCGGTGGCCGGGTCGAGCCGGCCACCGGGAGCGGTGCCGCCGCGGCCGCGAAGGACATCGAGGTCGAGTTCCCGGTCGTTGAGTTCCCGGTCGTCGAGCTCCCGTGGGTCACGGGGACCGTCCTGCCCACCGGGGCCGGGCCGGTCCCGGTCCCGGGCTCCCGGGACCGGGTAGTCCCCGTCGTTTCCTCCCCGCCCGAGTAGATCGTGCGGCAGGGTCGGCGGAGCGGCGCCGGTGCTATCCGCCTCGCTGTCGCGCTCGGTGCCGCTGTCGAGGCCGGGGGTGAAGTCGTCCGGCCCGAAGTCGCGATTATCCGCGGTGGGCAGCGAACCCGTTCGGTCGGACCCGAGCTGAGCGGCGGCCAGCGGCCCGGTGAGCGGGAACGGCCCGGTGTTGGGGAACCGCCGGGGCCCACTGGAGTCGTCGAAAAGGCTTTCCGGTCCGGCGGGTTCACCTGCGGTCCGGTGCCCGTTGGCCCCGGTGCCGTTCGTCGGCGCGACCCTGCCGCCCACCGGTTCGGGAGTTCCCGAGCCGGTGCGCTCCGGCCGCTCCGGTGCACGCGGTCCGGTCGGGGAACCGGGGATGGCCGGCGCGTCGCCGGCGCGGGTTCCTAGCGTCGGCGCGGTGGGCCGGCCCGGTCCCGTGCCGGCCCGGCCGTCTCCGGTCACCAGCTTGGCGGGCAGCCGGACGACAGCGGTGATACCTCCGGAGGCGGATTCGCGCAGCTGGACGTGGATGCCGTGGCGGCTGGCCAGCCGACCGACCGCGAACAGGCCCATGGTCCGTGACACCGACACGTCGACCACCGGCGGGTTCGCCAGTCGGTCGTTGACCCGTTCGAGTTCCTTGGCCGGCATGCCGATGCCCTGGTCCTCGATCTCGATCATCGCCCCGGCCCCCGGACCGAGCGAGCGGCTGGTGACGAGGACGCTGGTGGCCGGCGGCGAGTACGAGGTGGCGTTCTCGAGGAGCTCGGCGACCAGGTGGACGACGTCGCTGACACCGTTGCCGGCGATGGACACCGCGGCGGCCGACGTCTGCTTGACCCTGGTGTACTGCTCCACCTCGGAGATGGCCGCCAGTACGACCTCGTTCAGCGGGACGGGGTGTGTCCAGCGCCGAGCGGTGTCCGTGCCGGCGAGGACGAGCAGGCTTTCGTTGTTCCGCCGCATACGGGTGGCGAGGTGATCCAGCTTGAACAGGTTGGACAACTGGTCCGGATCCTGCTCGCGGTTCTCCAGCTCGTCGATGAGACGCAGCTGCCGTTCGACCAGTCCCTGACTGCGCCGGGAGAGGTTCACGAACATCGCGTTGACGTTGTTCCGCAGCGACGCCTGTTCGGAGGCCAGCCGGATCGCCTCCCGGTGAACCTCGTCGAAAGCCCGCGCGACTTCGCCGACCTCCTCGTCAGTGTCGATACCGACCGGTTCGATCGAGTCGTCGATGTCCAGCTCGGTGGAATCGCGCAACCGACGGACGGCCTCGGGAAGCCGGTGATCGGCGATGTCCAGCGCGGCGGTCCGCAGCGCCAGCAGGGGGCGGACCAGCGAGCGCGCGACGACCAGTGCGGCGAGCAGGGCGAGGGCCAGGATGAGCACGATCAGTAGACCGGACAGCAGCGCGTGGCGCTGGATGTTGCCCCGCAGGGTGCCTATGCGGGCGTCGACGAGGCCCAAGAGCTTGTCGACGGCCTCCGTACCGGTGTCGATGGTCTGCTGGGTCGCCTGGTCCCATTTCTCGGCTTCCAGCGCGGTCAGCGGCTGACCGATGGGCGCATTCAGAATTTCTTCGACATAATTCTGGGTGTTGCGGATGTTCCCGTTGGTCTCGGTGTCGATCGTCGGTTCGTAGACCGCGAGCTGGTCCGGTAGAGCGACGTTCTCGAGATCGTTGCGCTGGCGGCCCCGCTGGGTCTCGGCCGACAGGAACTCGCGATAGTCGTCTGCCGTGAGGACATGGTTCCCGTTGCGGGTGAGCAGGCCGTGGATAAGTGCCTGCTCCTCGGCGAGAAGCTCCGTCCCGGACATCAAGAAGTAGGCCGTGTTGACCCCGGCGTTGAGCTCCTGGTCGTCATTTCCCTGCGGGATCAGCCGGATCAGGTTGATCAGCGAGTTGATGATCGGCTGAAAGGCGGTCTCGACCGCCTTCCTGTCGATCAGCCTTTCGATCGTCTGCCGCTTGGCGGGCAGCGTGTCCATCCGGCTGCTGATGTCGTCGAGGGCGCGGCGTACCTCGCTGCCGAAGGATCCTCGCCGCTCGCTGGCAGCTGACTTGTACGCCTTGTAAGCTTCATCGACCGCCGCCCGGCGGGTGGGAATCGTGCTCCCGTCCCGGGCGCCGACGGGACCGCTGGCGATGAATCCGGTGCTGTAGGTGCGCTCGGCCTGCAGGGCGTGGACCAGCCCGGACGCCGAGCGGCTGATCTCGGTCAGGTCGGACATCCGGTTGACGTCCCGCGTGCTCGTCAGCACCGTACCCGCCTCGATGGACGAGTAGGCGAGGATCGCGATGACAGGCACGGCCAGAATCGCGATCAGCTTGGTGCGTACCCGCCAGTTGGTGGGGTTGGCGGCGGCGCGGTGAAGGCGCGCCAGTCCCGACCCGGCTGGGTTCGGTGGCGCGGCGAATCGACCATCGCGCTGCCCGCCGTCTTCGGCGTCCACGGGCGAACCCGGCGCCACTGTCGGCTCCGAGTCTGCGGCGATGCCCGTGCTGCTGGCCATCGGTTGTCTGCGCACGTACCTTCGCAACCTCTCCGCCAGCCTCCCGGAACAGGTCGTACCAGGATGGCTCGGTATCGGGCCCGGATGTCCCTTGTCAGGCACCATAGCGGTACGAAGTCGGCATCCGAAAGGCGCCCACCGTAAGCGCCTTGGTGGCTGCACGTCAGTTGTCGCTACTGCGCGCGGAGTCACCACTACCGTAACCGCCGGGGAAGGCCGACATCGGGCGTCACTGATGATCGAAGCGATTGTCGGGGTGAGTGAACCCGGCTGAAGACGCAAACTCGGCATCCTAGACATCTCCGACATGAGCCCTTACCGCCTTCGTGGCGGCGTCCGGCGTGCTTCGTCTGTTCCGGTGAAGGCCGTGGGAGATGGTTGGGCGCCTGGGCGGACCGGTGGGGTCGCCGTGTCCGTAGGCTTGCGGGGTGAGTGAGTTGCAGCGTAGCAGTGCTGGTCGCGGTGCGGAGCCGACGGATACCGGCGCGGTTCGGGATGTTCCGCGGTCCCCGGCGGACGGCCCCACCGGCCCGTCCGCGGTGGGGCATCCGGGCTATGACACCGTGCTGGTGATCGATTTCGGTGCCCAGTATGCCCAACTGATCGCCCGGCGCATACGCGAATGTCATGTGTATTCGGAGATCGTCCCGTGGGATATGTCGGTGGACGAGATCCTCGCCCGGCGTCCGTCCGCACTGATCCTTTCTGGCGGCCCGAAGTCCGTCTACTCGCCTGGCGCGCCCCGGGTGGATCCTGCGTTGTTCGCTACCGGAGTGCCTATTCTCGGTATCTGCTATGGCCATCAGGTCATGGCTCAGGCGCTTGACGGCGCCGTCGCGCGCACGGGAACCGCCGAGTACGGAGCAACTCGTCTGTCGGTGTCGGGTCCCGGGGTTCTCTTCGACGGTCTGCCCGTTGTCCAGCAGGTCTGGATGTCGCATGGCGACTCGGTGACCGCCGCGCCGCCCGGCTTCCGGGTGACGGCTTCCACACCGTCGGCCCCGGTCGCCGCCTTTGAGGACCCCGCGCGTCGTCTCTACGGCGTGCAGTTCCACCCGGAGGTGGTCCACAGCGAGCGAGGCATGGACGTGCTGCGGCACTTCCTGTTCGTGGGCGCGGGCTGCCGGCCCACCTGGACAATGATCAACATTGTTGACGAGGCTGTCGCGGCCGTCCGGGCCCAGGTCGGGACCGGACGGTTGATCTGCGGCCTGTCCGGCGGGGTGGACTCCGCGGTCGCTGCCGCGCTCGTGCACCGGGCGGTGGGAGACGCGCTCACCTGCGTCTTCGTCGATCATGGTTTGCTGCGGGCCGGCGAGGCGGAACAGGTCGAACGCGATTTCGTCGCGACCACCGGTGTGGATCTGGTCCATGTCAAGGCGGCCGACCGGTTTGCCGCCGCGCTGTCCGGAGTGACCGATCCGGAACGGAAGAGGAAGATTATCGGCCGCGAGTTCATCCGGGTCTTCGAGGAGTCCGCCCGCGAACTGGAGGCCCGGGCGGAGGCGGAGGGCGCGACGATCGACTTTCTCGTGCAGGGGACATTGTATCCCGATGTGATCGAATCCGGTTCGCCGACGGCCGCGAAGATCAAGTCTCATCACAACGTCGGCGGACTGCCCGAGGACCTGCGGTTCGGTCTGGTCGAGCCGCTTCGGACCCTGTTCAAGGACGAGGTCCGTCGGCTCGGCGAGGAGCTCGGGCTGCCCGAGGAGATCGTCTGGCGCCAGCCGTTCCCGGGCCCGGGCCTCGCCGTCCGCATCATCGGCGAGGTCACGCCCGAGCGGCTCGACGTGGTGCGGGCGGCCGACGCGGTGATCCGGGAGGAGATTCGCAAGGCCGGCCTGGACCGCGAGATCTGGCAGGTCTTCGCGGTGCTGCTCGCCGACGTGCGGTCGGTAGGCGTCCAGGGTGACGAGCGTACGTACGGCTTCCCGATCGTCCTGCGCGCGGTCACCAGCGAGGACGCGATGACCGCCGACTGGGCCCGGCTCCCCTACGGCCTGCTGGAACGCATCTCGAACCGGGTGGTCAACGAGGTGCCGCAGGTCAACCGGGTGGTGTACGACATCACCTCCAAGCCCCCCGGCACGATTGAGTGGGAGTGACGATCCCGGATCGGAGCGCGTGCCCGTCGGGCGACCCCCGCCGACGGGCACGTTTGACGTCCGGGCGGGACCGGAGCACCCTGGATGACGTGACCCCGCACGAGATGGCCATTACCTAGGCGCGCGACCGGTCATCGGGTCCGCGCCTCGCCCTTCCGCCTTGTCCTGGTGGGGGGCTTTTTTGTTGCCGCGGTCATGGTGGGGTGGCCGCTCAGCCGCCGGGAGATGCTCCATGACCGCAGCAGCCGCAGACGACCGATCGGTAGCCCCGGACGCCGAACTCTGGGCGTCGGACATCCGCGCCGCGGCCCGCGTCCTTGCCGGGGTGGCACGACAGACCAGAGTCGTCCGGGATCTCGGCCTGTCGGCGGCGATCGGTGCGCCCGTCTGGCTCAAGTGTGAGCACGAGCAGCACACCGGTTCGTTCAAGCTTCGGGGTGCCTACCACCGGGTGGCCACCGCGGATCCGGCGACGCGGGCCCGGGGGGTGGTGGCGGCCAGTGCCGGTAACCATGCCCAGGGAGTGGCCTTCGCGGCCGCGACCTTCGGCGTCGAGGCGACCATCTTCGTGCCGGTGGGGGCCAATCCGGTCAAAGTGGCGCGGACGCGCCGGTGGGGCGCCCGGGTCGAGAAGATACCCGGGGGGGTGGAGGCGGCGCTCGCGGCGGCCGCCGCCTTCGCCGCCCGGGGAGACCGGCTGCTGGTCCACCCATTCGACGACCCGACGGTGGTGGCCGGGCAGGGCACGATCGGCTTGGAGTTGCTCGATCAGGTGCCCGATCTCGGCACCGTTCTGGTCGGGGTGGGCGGCGGAGGACTGATCAGCGGGCTGGCTGCGGCGGTGCGGTCCCGGCGCCCCGATGTGCGAGTGGTCGGTGTGCAGTCCGTGCTGTCGTCGGCGTTCGCCGCGTCGCTGCGGGCTGGCCGGCGGCTCCCGGTGCCCCCCGGTGGGGTGGTGACGCCTGGTGCCGGAACACTGTGGGAAGCCGGGACGATTCCGGGCAGCCGGACGTCCGAACAGCCGACGGCGCCACGTTCGTCACGGGTGGTCTCGGCGTCGACCACGATCGCCGACGGTATGGCGGTGAACGCTCCCGGGGTTCTGACCTTCGCCCTTGCCGCACGCCTGGTGGACGAGATCGTCACGGTCGATGAGGCAGCGTTCTGGGAGGCGATGGTGTTGCTGCACCGGGCCGGCCACCAGGTGGAACCGGCCGGCGCCGCGGGGGTTGCGGCCTTGTTGCGTCAAGGTGATCTCGCGCAGGGCCCGACGGTGGCGATCCTGTCGGGCGGCAACATCGACCCGGGGGTGGCCAGCAGGGTGAAGGCGCTCGCGGCCATCCCGCCGAGCGCGTCGAGCACCGCGTGACCGCCTGACCGCGTGACCGCCGGTGGGCCGGGCGTTGACGCGGACCACGGCCATCGACGCCCCGCCCTCGCGCGCGGGGCGGGGCGGGAACGACGGACAATAGGCTGGTCAGCACGCGGGTCGACGACCACTGGGCGTGGACGCGTGATGGTCATGTGGTGGCACGGACGCGCGAGGACCGCGGCCGGGTGGGGCTGTCGGTGCATCTCGCGAACCACACCGCGAACCACACCGCGAACCGGGTCGTCGGGTACGATCCGGGCATGCCGCGGTCCGACCCGCTCGACGTCGAACGTACGATCGGAGTCCCATGAGCGGCTTTTTCGGCGATTCCCACGGCGGCGGATCCGGCATCGCCGGGTCGGTCGGGACGGATGTCCACGGCGGTGCGCACGTGCCCTACGACCTGTTCGGCCCAGCGGTGCTGGCGCCGCCGGTGGGCGGGGACGGGCCCGGTGACTCCTCCTCGCCGCGCCTGGATGCCGAGGGTCTGCTCGACGGGCTCAACCTGCAGCAGCGGGCGGCGGTGGTGCACATCGGAGCACCCCTGCTTGTCGTCGCGGGCGCGGGGTCCGGCAAGACGCGGGTGCTGGCCCACCGTATCGCGTACCTGCTGGCTGCCCGGGGGGTCCGGCCGGGGGAGATTCTGGCGATCACGTTCACCAACAAGGCCGCCAGCGAGATGCGCGAACGGGTCTCGGCACTGGTCGGTCCTCGGGCGCGGGCGATGTGGGTGAGCACCTTCCACTCGGCCTGCGTGCGCATCCTGAGGTCCGAGGCGAAGAGTCTCGGGTTCAGCTCGACCTTCTCCATCTACGACGCCGCCGACGCGCAGCGTCTGATCACTCTGGTCACCCGCGACCTCGATCTTGATCCCAAGCGGCATCCCGCCCGAGGTCTGGCGGCACAGATCAGCAACCTGAAGAACGAACTGATCGACTGGGAGGCCGCACGGGACCGGGCCACGAACCACCTCGAGCGGACCGTCGCCGAGGTCTACGCCGCTTATCAGCAGCGGCTGGCTCAGGCCAACGCCCTCGACTTCGACGATCTGATCATGACGACGGTGAACCTCCTCCAGGCGTTCCCCGACGTCGCTGAGCACTACCGGCGCCGCTTCCGACATGTGCTCGTGGACGAGTACCAGGACACCAACCACGCGCAGTACGTTTTGGTGCGCGAGCTCGTCGGTCAGCCGGCGTACTTCGGTGCCGGGTCCGCGCCGGTGGAGTCAGAGGAGCCAGCGGCCGGGTCGGATACCTGGGCCTCGGGCGCCGTCCCACCGGCGGAGCTGTGCGTGGTTGGCGACGCGGACCAGTCGATCTACGCCTTCCGCGGGGCGAACATCCGCAATATTGTGGAGTTCGAGGAGGACTTCCCGAACGCCGCGGTGATCCTGCTGGAACAGAACTACCGCTCCACCCAGACCATCCTCTCCGCCGCGAACGCGATGATCGCGCGTAACAACCAGCGCAAGGCCAAGCGGCTGTGGTCGGACGCCGGTGACGGTGAGAAGATCGTCGGATTCGCCGCCGACAACGAGCACGACGAGGCGGCCTTTGTCGCCGAGGAGGTCGACCGGCTCTCGGACGCGAAGCTCGCGCGGTCCGCCGACGTCGCGGTGTTCTACCGGACCAACGCCCAGAGCCGGGTGTTTGAGGAGATCTTTGTCCGGGTCGGGCTGCCCTACCGGGTGGTCGGCGGGGTGCGGTTCTACGAGCGCAAGGAGATCCGTGATCTCCTTGCCTACCTGCGGGTCCTCGTCAATCCCAGCGACACGGTGAACCTGCGTCGCATCCTGAACGTGCCTCGCCGCGGGATCGGCGAGCGGGCTGAGGCGGCCCTGGCGGGCTTCGCCGATGTCGAGCGGATCGGGTTCGCGCAGGCACTGGAGCGTGTCGACGAGGTGCCGGGGATCGCCGCGCGCTCGGCGAAGGCGGTGCGAGAGTTCACCGCGCTGCTCGCCGAGCTACGCACCATGGCGGCCGACGACCCGGTGGCCGTGGTCGAGGCGGTGCTTGAACGCACCGGCTACCTGTCGGAACTCCTCGCCGAGGACACCGTCGAGTCCCAGGGCCGGGTGGAAAACCTGCAGGAACTGGTCGGAGTGGTCCAGGAGTTCACCCAGCGGCTGCCCGAGGGCACGCTCGCGGAGTTCCTCGAGCAGGTCTCGCTCGTCGCCGACGCGGACCAGGTTCCGAGCGACGACGGTTCCGATGGCGTGGTCACCCTTATGACGCTGCACAGCGCCAAGGGCCTCGAGTTCCCCGTCGTCTTCCTCACCGGTCTCGAGGACGGCGTCTTCCCGCACCTGCGGACCTTGGGAGATCCCACCCAGCTCGAGGAGGAACGCCGGCTCGCCTATGTGGGCGTCACCCGGGCCCGGACCCGGCTCTACCTGACCCGCGCGGTGATGCGCAGCGCCTGGGGCCAACCGGCCTACAACCCGCCGTCGCGCTTCCTCGGCGAGGTGCCGGACACGCTGGTTGACTGGCGTCGGCTGGCCGATCCCCCGCCGGCGCCCGCGGGGACGTCCTGGGGTTCGTCTGGCGGGTTTGGGCCGGGCGCCACCCGCCGGGGCGCCGCCGACGCCCCGGCGGCGCGTAAACCGCTACCGAACTCGCCGTTCTCGGGCCGCGCGCGGCCGGCCGCGCGGGCCGTCCTGGAACTGCGCCAAGGCGACCGGGTGACCCATGACAGTTTCGGTCTCGGGGTTGTCGTCGCCACCGGCGGGGTCGGTGACTCCGCCGAGGCGACCATCGACTTCGGCGAGAACGCCGGCACGAAGCGCCTGCTCCTGCGGTACGCCCCCGTCGAGAAGCTCTGACGGTCCCGAGGGTCCCGACGGTCCGGGTCGCCGGGACCGTTCCGCTCGGGGGACCGGTCCCGGCCGGTCCGGCGCCCCGGCGAGGCAGCTCGCGACCAGGTGGGCAACCTTGCCGCTGAAGGCCAGAGAATGATGCCCGAGGCCCGGCACGGTGTGATTTTCGATGTCGAGATCGGGATGGTCGAGCGTCGCCTCGGCGGGCCGCACCACGCTGTCCAGCCCGGCGCCGATCGCGACGAACCGGGTCCGGCAGCCGGGGGCGGGTGCGGCGAGTTCGCGTAGGAGCGCCGATCCCGGCCGTAGCTGGGTGACGAGCCGGTACGGCACCGACCGGGGGACAAGCCCGGCGAGACGGGTGCCGGAATGAGGCGTCGCGAGAGTGATCAGCGTGTCCACGTACTGATCGCCCCCGAGTTGCTGCACGTAGTAACGGGCCACCAGCCCGCCGAGTGAATGGGCGACGATGTGCACGCGCTGCCTGCCGCTGTCCGCCATGGCGGCGTGCACGGACGCGGCGAGTCGGAGCGCCGCTTCCTGCACCGTCGGTACGAGCAGCGGCAGCTCCACCGTGCGCACCCGGCGGAAACCGCGGCGGCGCAGCGACCGGCCCAACCGGGTGAACACGGACCGGTTGTCGATCAGGCCGTGGATCAGCAGGATCGGGGTGCCTGCCGCGTCGGGAGCGTTGACCAGCAGGCTGCGGTGCAGGGGGGAGAGGGCGCTCAGTGAGTAGGGCTCGTGCTCGCGCGGGCGCTGCCGGCGCAGCGCACTCGCCGGGTAGAGGGCGAGGTGGGTGGCGATCCAGGCCGCTTCCACGGCGAGCCCGCGGGCATTCACCGGGGTCGTG
>NZ_CDWRCK010000001.1:0-720 GCF_977927595.1 Frankia sp. CcWB3 | reverse complement strand
CCGCAGCCAACGATGGCAGTATCTGCTCGCCGATGGCCCGCTCGCCTTCCCTCGCCGTACCATCCGTGCCGCCAGCCGTGGTGCTCGCCCCCCAGGTCGGCAGATATCCCGGTGACCAAGTAAAGACCGGAGAGAAATACTACAGACTGTTAGGTAGCCCTGTCGACCATCGAGCCTGCCGCCGGCGCAGCCGATCGCCCTGGTCCTCCCGGCTCAGGGATGCGAGCAGCGATGCAGCGTCGCGCGCCGTCTCGGCCGCGGTGGTGGCGGACAGGAGCCGATCGGCGAATCCCAGCGCGTTTAGGTCGGTCGGCCGTAGCCCGGAGACGTTTGCGGCCCGCTCGACCGGTACCCGCAGCGTGACGGCGGTGCCCTCCGGGGAGAGCGCGGTGAAGTAACTGTCCGGGGTCATGGCCACGATGTCGGTGACCGCCGCGGCGAGAGCCCCGCCGGAGCCGCCCTCACCCAACACGATCGACAGCGTCGGCGAGGGGCAGGCCAACACCGCGGCCATCGCGTCCCCGATCGCCGCCGCGATGCCCGCGGCCTCGGCGTCCGCGTCGTTCGCCGCGCCGGGCGTGTCGACCAGGGTCACGAGACCAATCCCCAGCTTCCCCGCGAGCCGGGCGGCGCGGACCAACAACCGGTACCCGGCCGGCCCCGGGGCGTCGCCGCGACGGGCCCCGACAGCTACAACCACCGCACGCATCGGCCCTCCCC